>JADGOA010000379.1 GCA_017883215.1 Thermoanaerobaculia bacterium
GCACCATGTCGCCGCGCCGGACGGAATCCTGGTACAGGGTTGCCCCTTCGACGGTCGGCGCGGCCGGCTTCAGCCTCGCGAGCACGATGGTCACGACGATGACGAGAAGCACGCCGCCGCCGATCATGGCGTTGCGGCCGGTCTTTTTCTGGGGTGCGCGGGCTACGTCCAAGCGGGACCTCTTCGGTGTTATGGGCCACCCTACGCCCTGGAACAAGGGCAAGTGTCATGCCGTGCGGGGGCGACACTAAATCTATTGCGCAGAGTGTGTTAGCCCGGCCCAGTGCTCCGTTGGACAGCGCGAGGCTGTGCAGGGTTGGGATTGCACGTCCCAGAAGCGGACATCGGGGCCGGAAGCCTGAAGCCGGAAGCCGGAAGCGGTCCTTCCGGTCCCCCGGGGCAACGGTTAGCGTCTATGCAGACTCTAAATAGAGAGATTGGGGGAACATCGATGACATCGCTGTCGGTAGTGAAGGGAACACTCGACGTGCTCGTGCTGCGGGCCCTGCAGTGGACGCCCATGCACGGCTTCGAGATCACGAACTGGCTCGAGGAGCGTTCCTCGAACTCGCTCGATGTGGAAGACTCGGCCGTGTACCAGGCGCTCTACCGCATGGAGGAACGCGGGCTGATCGAGGCCGAGTGGGGCGTGACCGAGAATCAGCGCCAGGCGCGCTACTACAAGATCACCGCCACCGGCCGCGCCCATCTCAAGGTGCAGACCGCGCAGTGGGTGCGCTACGCAGAGACCGTGACGACGATCCTCACCGCGGCGCCGCGTTCCGCCTGACCGGGCCGAGACTCTCATGATTCGTCCGGGGATCAAGCGACTATTCCGTCTCGCGTTCCATCGCCGCGAGGACGCAGCGCGCGACGTAAGCGACGAGATCCGCCTGCACATCGAGCTGCGCACGGCGCAGCTGATTCGTGGCGGGCTGTCGCCTGAGCAGGCGCGCGCGGAAGCCGAGCGGAAGTTCGGATTACCGGCTGACGTACGACGGACGATGAAAGTGACCGCCACGCACAGGGAGGCCGTGATGCGCAAGCGCGAGTGGGCCGAGTCGTTCATGCAGGACCTGCGATATGTACTGCGGTCGCTGAGGCGGTCGCCAACGTTCGTGGTCTCCGCGACGCTTACGCTCGCACTCGGGCTCGGCGCGAACGCCGCACTATTCTCGATACTCGACAAACTGTACCTGCAGGACCCAGCGGGCGTGCGGGCGCCCGATCATGTGATTCGACTGTATTCGGAATACACGAACTCCCGCAAGGAACGGCAGGTTCTCTCGGTTCTCTCTGCGCCCGACTGGATGGCCGTGGAGGCCGTCCTCCCGAGCGGCGATGCGATCGCCGGCTATCGGTCGCAATCGACCCGTCTCGGAAAGGACGACAACGCGCCGCGCGGCGTCGTGAACTGGGTGATCGGCGATTTGTTCGGCACGCTCGGCGTTCGCATCGTCGCCGGCCGGAATTTTGAACGTGATGAGGTGCGGCCCCAGACATTCGCGCCGGTTGCCGTCGTGTCGAGCCGCCTGGCTCGTGAACGATTTGGAATCGAGAGGGACGCGGTTGGGAAGCCGTTCGACCTGGGGGATCACAGGTACACGATCGTCGGCGTCGCGGACGCGGAGTTCCGGGGCACGGAACTCAGCGCGATAGATGCCTGGCTTCCGATGAACACGCAGGGACCGTGGGTGAATCGCGGGGTCGAGCACTGGTACGGGGAAAAAGGAACGCTCTTCATACAAACATTGGTGCGAACCGCGGGGAGGAATTCGTTGCCCGCGCTCCAGGCGGCCGCGACGGCGGCACTGAAGAGATCCTCGCCGGTCCGCGATACGTCCTCGATGGTCGCGCGCTTCGGTTCCCTGAAGCAAATGATCCCTCCCGGATTCCGCGGGAACGAAGAAGCAATCGCGACACGTCTCGCCGTCGTGGCTTTCGTGATTCTGCTGATCGCGTGCGCGAACGTCGCGAATCTCCTGCTCGCGCGCGCCCTCCAGCGCCGACGCGAGATCGGCGTGCGTCTCGCGCTCGGCATCAGCCGGGCGCGCCTGGTCGCGCAGCTCCTCACCGAGAGCGTCGTCCTTGCCGCGATCGGGAGTGTCGTCGCGCTGATCGTTGCCGTATGGGCGGCGACCGCGCTGCGTCAGGCGCTTCTTCCGCACGTGCAATGGGGATTGCCTGCCGTCGGGTTGCGGGCTGTCGCGTTCGCGGGCGCGACGGCGCTCCTCGCGGGCCTGGCCGCAGGACTGGCGCCCGCGCTCCACGCGAGCCGTCCGGACCTCACGAGCGTGCTGCGCGGCGGAGTGCGTGATGGCGGTTCCCATCGGTCGGCGGTTCGCACAGGTCTCCTGGTATCGCAGATCGCGCTCTCGTGCGTGCTCCTTGCCGGAGCCGGGCTATTCGTGCGAAGCCTGCAGCGCATCGAGTCCGTCGATATCGGCTTCGATGAAGACCGCCTCGTGTTCGCCGGAATCGACCTCTCCCGCGAATCGGCGCGCACGCCCGAGGAGACCGGACGACTGCTCGCCGACGCGGCGACACAAATCGAGCGGCTGCCCGGCGTCGAACGCGTCGCCTTCACCGAGTCGCGGCCCATGTGGGCGTTTTCGTTCGAGGCGACGTTCCTTCCAGGTGGCGACACGCTACCGCGGCTGAACGGAGACACGCCAATCGCATCGTTCGTCTCACCGGGGTACTTCGCCTCGATGGGCATGCACCTCCTCGAGGGCCGCGATATCGAGAAGAACGATCGCGTGGGCTCCGAGCAGGTGGTCGTCGTGAATTCCAATTTCGCGAAGACCGTATGGCCCGGTCAGTCGGCGGTCGGGAAGTGTTTCATCCTTCAGAAACGAGACGATCCGTGCCGCCGCGTCGTCGGAGTCGTCTCGAACTCACACTACTCCCGCGTGATCGAGCGGCCGTCGATGCAGTTCTTCGTGCCGCTCGCGCAGGAAGGCGACGAGGGAAAGACGGGAATCGCGAGCGCCATGGAAATTCGTGCGGGTGACGGCCGCACGGCGGGCGTGGCAGGACAAGTCGAGCAGCTGCTTCGCGGCATGGCACAGAGCGGAATGCAGCCGTGGGTTCAAACCCTCGTCGAGCAGAATTCGCCCGAGATGCGGCCCTGGCGGCTCGGCGCCGGACTCTTCGCGGCCGCCGGACTCCTCGCACTGCTCGTCGCCGCCGTCGGCATCTACGGCACCATCGCCTACACGTTCAGCCAGCGCAGGCAGGAGATCGGCGTTCGCATCGCCCTCGGCGCACAGGGTTCAAGCATCGTCACGCTCGTACTCAAGAGCAGCGTCATGATCGCCGCGATGGGCGTCGTAATCGGCACCGGCATCGCCGTCTGGGCTGGCCGGTTCGTAAAGCCGCTGCTCTACGACACCTCGCCGACCGATCCGCTCGTGCTCGGCGGCGGCGCGCTCGTGCTGCTCGCTGTCGCGGTGGCGGCGAGCCTCGTACCTGCGTTTCGCGCGAAGCGGGTGGATCCGATGGAGGCGCTTCGCGCCGAGTAAACCAACCGTCGCTCGTCGCTCGTTGCCCGGTCGCCACTCACCCGTCGTCCGTCGCCTAGCCTTATC
>JADGOA010000064.1 GCA_017883215.1 Thermoanaerobaculia bacterium
TCGCCGATTGTCGCTTGCCGTCGGCCACGCTGCTCGGGAGCCGCCGGACAAGAATGTCCGTCGGCAGCGGACAAGAATGTCCGCTCTCCACGAGGGTCGACTTTTGAAACAGCGCAGCAGTGCGTCCGCAACCCCGTATGCCGAGGACGAGAGTTGCGGACGCGCTGCTGCGCGTCCCTACGGGGCGTTCTCTACACCCGGACCGGCTCGGGAGCCGGCGCGCCGCTCTCGAGTCTTCGCGGTCCCGCCTTCACGACGTCTGCCGGACAACCGGCGGCGAGAAGCTTGAAGTTCTCGATGTACCGTGCGGCGAGCGCGTCGTAGCGCCGGTAGTACTCGTCGCGATTTCCCCAGGTGTTCGCCGGCTCGAGGATCTCGCTCGGGACCCCTTCACACGTCAGCGGAACGTCGAATCCGAACACCGGGTCTTTCCGGAACTGAACGCCATCGAGCTCGCCGGAGAGCGTCGCGTTCAGGAGCGTGCGCGTGTAGCGGATGCTGATCCGCTTGCCGATGCCGAACGGCCCGCCCGTCCAGCCGGTGTTCACCAGCCAGCATTGCGTGCCGTGCTGCAGCATCTTCCGCCGCAGAAGATCGGCGTACACGTACGGGTGGTGAACCATGAACGGACCGCCGAAGCAGGCGCTGAAGGTGATCTCAGGTTCAATGCCCAGACCGATCTCGGTGCCGGCGATCTTGGACGTGTATCCGGAAACGAAGTGGTAGATCGCCTGCTCGGGTGACAGGCGCGAGATCGGCGGCATGACGCCGCTGGCGTCGCAGGTGAGGAACACGACGTTCTTCGGATGCCCGGCGCGTTTCTCCGGCATGGCGTTCTCGATGAAGTCCAGCGGATACGCGCCGCGCGTGTTCTCGGTCATCCGCTCGTCGTTGAGATCGAGGACGCGCGTGACCGGGTCGTAGGCGACGTTCTCGAGAATCGTGCCGAAGCGGCGGGTGGTGGCGAAGATCTGCGGCTCGGCATCGGGCGAGAGACGGATCATCTTCGCGTAGCAGCCGTCCTCGATGTTGAAGACGCCGTTGGTTCCCCAGCCGTGCTCGTCGTCGCCGATGAGCCGGCGGTTCGGATCGGCCGACAGCGTGGTCTTGCCGGTCCCGGAGAGACCGAAGAAGATGGCCACGTCACCTTCCCTGCCGACGTTTGCGGAGCAGTGCATCGACAGCACGCCATCGGCGGGAAGCAGGTAGTTCAGCACGGTGAATACCGTCTTCTTGATCTCGCCCGCGTAACCGGTGCCGCCGATGATCGCCAGCTTCTGGCTGAAATTGAGGACGATGAAGGTGTCGCTGCGAGTGCCGTCGGCGGTCGGGTCGGCCTTGAATCCCGGCACGGCGATGACGGTGAAGTCGGGAACGTGGCGGCGCGCCTGGTCGATGGTCGTGTTCTTGATGAACATCGTTCGCGCGAACATGCTGTGCCACGCCTTCTGCGTGATGATGCGCACGGCCAGCCGATGCGCCGGATCCGCGCCGGCGTGCACGTCCTGCACGAAGACGTCCCGCCCCTGCAGGTAACCTGCGAGCCGCGAGTGCAGCATGCTGAAACTCAGCGGATTGAACGGCCGGTTGTACTGCCCCCACCACACCTGCTCTTCGGTAGTGGCCTCGCGCACGACGAACTTGTCGGAAGCCGCGCGCGCGGTGTGCTTGCCGGTATCGACGATGAACGGACCGGCATGCGCCGTCTGTCCTTCGGAACGGAAGATCGCTTCCTCGTAGAGAGCGGCTGTCGGCAGGTTCCAGTAGACGCGGCGCAGGCCCTTCAGCCCGTGGTTCTCCACGCCGTAAAGGCTGGTCAACGCGTTCGCCTGTTGGACGGCCGGGGACTGGACATCCAGATAGATGTTCATTGCCAATCCCTCACGAGCTTGCGGTCGCCAAGGAAGAGCTCATTGGGCGCGGCCGGATCGAGCGCCCACTTGATCCGCTCCACTCCGTCCATGATGTCTTTGATGGTGCCGCAGAAGCTGATGCGCAGCCGCCCTTCCATGCCGAATTCTTTTCCCGGCACGGTCACCACGCGGACGCGCTCGAGGAGAAACTCGGCCAGCTTCTGCGAATCGAAGCTGTAAGCGCTGAAATCAGGGAAGCAGTAGAACGTCCCGCTCGGCTTGGTCACATTCACGCCCGCAATCGTGCGCAGCCGGTCGACGAGCACGTTGCGGTTGTTCTCGAGCGTCAGCCGCAGCGACTCGATGCTGTTCTGCACGCCCGAGAGCGCTCCGATCGCCGCCCATTGCGACACTGTCACCGGGCCGGAGGTCTGGTGCGACTGGATGTTGGCCATCGCCTCGCAGACCTGCTTGTTCGCAATCGCCCAGCCGATGCGGAAGCCCGTCATCGCGTACATCTTCGAGACGCCCTGCACGACCACGAGCTTCGACGACTCACCGAGGTCACGGGCGAATTGGTAGGCGTTCGGCACGACCGTGCCGTCGAATACGAGCCGGTTGTAGAGGTCGTCCATGACCAGCCACAGGTTGTGTCTTTCGCAGAGCTCGACGACTCCGGCCACGAACTCGCGCGAGTAGACCACGCCGCTCGGATTGTTCGGGCTGTTGAGGATGATGGCCTTCGTGTACTGGCCGATCGTCTCCTCGATCTCGCGCAAGGTGGGCTGGAAGGTGCCGTCCTCCGGCACCACCGCCACCGGCACACCGCCGGCCAGCTTGACCATCTCCGGATAGCTGACCCAGTAGGGCGCCGGGAAGATCACCTCGTCCTTCGGCTCGAGGATTGTGTAGAGCAGCGTCATGATCGACTGCTTCGCGCCGCTCGAGACGACCACGTGCTCCGGCCCGACTTTGCGGTCGTAGTACTCCTCGGTGTACCGGATGACGGCTTTCTTCATCGCGGGGAGGCCGTCGGCCGGTGCATAGCGGATCTCGCCGGTGTTGAGCTGAGTGGCGCAGTTGAGAATTGCGTCGAGCGGGGCTTTGCTCTTCGGCTCGCCGCCGCCGAGATGGATGACGGGTTCACCCTTCTCGCGGAGCTTCGCCGCCGCCTCGTTCAGCTTCAGAGTCGGCGAGGCTTTGATCGTGCGAGCGAGTTGACTGATCATGGGGTGCCTCTCCTTCCGAGTCGTTGGCCCCATGCTATGTCGTGTTGCAAGGTCGAGCGATTGCCGATGTCACATCGCGGCGTTCAGTGGGATGTGGAGAGCGGACATTCCTGTCCGCAGCGGCCGGACATTCGTGTCCGGCCGCTGGGCGGGCGCTCGTCGCCGATTGTCGCTTGCCGTCGGCCACGCTGCTCGGGAGCCGCCGGACAAGAATGTCCGTCGGCAGCGGACAAGAATGTCCGCTCTCCACCTAGCGCGAGAAGCGGCGCTTCGGCTTAGCCGTGGAGAACGTTCCTCGCGCGGCGGCTCCGGCCGGCGGACGCGAGGCGCCGGCTGCAGGACGCGACCCATAGGCCGAACGCGCACCAGTCTGAGCGGGGCGGCCGTACGACGGGCGTCCCGCGCGCGGATCGATCGACGCGCGCTTCATCGCCGGGCGGATGACGAATCCTTCCAGTGCCTTCCGCTCGATGCGCCGCCCGACCATGCTCTCCACACGACGCAGGTTCGCGTAATCCTCGGGCGTGACGAAGCTGATCGCCTCACCCGAAGCTTGCGCGCGTCCCGTGCGGCCGATCCGGTGAACGTAATCCTCGGGGATGTGCGGAAAATCGAAGTTGATGACGTGAGAGATCCCGTCGACGTCGATCCCGCGAGCGGCGATATCGGTGGCGACGAGCACTCGGACGCGCCCGGCTTTGAAGCTCTCCAGCGCGCGGGTCCGCTGCGCCTGACTGCGGTTCGAATGAATCGTCGCTGTGATGTGTCCCTCCGCCTCGAGCCTGCGCGCGATGCGATCGGCGCCATGCTTGGTTCGCGAGAAGATCAGAACCGAGCTGAGAGTGCGGTCGCGCAGGATCTCGTGCAGGAGCTCCTGCTTCTGCTCGTGCGACACTTCGTGGACGAACTGGCTGATCGTCTCGGCCGGCTTGAGCCGCGATGCGACCTCGACCATGACGGGATTGCGCAGGAACGCCGAAGCGATCTGCTCGATCTCTCTGGACAGCGTGGCCGAGAAGAGCAGCGTCTGGCGGTCGGTCGGAACCTTCTCCACGATCTTCTTGATCGAGGGGAGGAAGCCCATGTCGAGCATCCGGTCGGCTTCGTCGAGAACGAGGATCTCGATGCGGTTGAGGCGGACGTGCCCCTGGTTCATGAGGTCCTGAAGGCGTCCCGGCGTGGCGATGATGATGTCCACTCCGCGGCGGAGCGACGCGATCTGCGGCTGTTCGCCGACGCCGCCGTACACCATGACCGAACGGACGTGGAGATGCTTGGCGTAGGCGCGGAGGTTTTCTGCGATCTGAACGACGAGCTCGCGGGTGGGAGCCACGATCAGCGCGCGCGGCGACTGATCGGCTCCGCGGCCGCCGAGCATCTCCAGCATCGGCAGAACGAAGGCGGCAGTCTTGCCGGTTCCGGTCTGCGCGACCCCGATGAGGTCGCGGTGCTCGAGAATGGTTGGGATGGCCTTGGACTGAATCGGCGTCGGGGTGGTGTATCCCGCCTCGGCGACAGCTTTGGCGATAGTCGGCCGGAGGCCGAGTGAAGCGAATGGCATTGAAATCCTTTCCTCAGGTGAATCGAGTGATCAGTTCACTGAGGTGAAGGCCACTCGCGATATGGAATGCTGCTGGGAGATGAGACTCCTGCGCTAACCGCCTGACCCGCAAGTTTATTCGCAGGAAGAATTTCCGAGGTGTTCGGAGGGATGATTACGCACGTTGAGAAGTGGCGAGGAGACTTACCACAGAGGCACAGCGCGGGCTTCGCCCGCAACCCAAAGGGCATCCACCACTTTCGGGAGAATTCTGCGCGTCGCGCGAGCAGACTCGCGGTTAGTAGTACAGGGCGGGCTGTGCCCGCAACCCAAGCGATTCAGGCAACTTCTGAGATAAATCCTCGCGCCTCTCGAAGATGTTCGGAAGTTCAGTACCCCTCACCCCTGCATCCCCTCTCCCCGCGGATGGTCGTGTAAGAACGATGCGCACGCGGCGCCGCGGGGAGAGGGGACGGGTTGGACATTCGCTTTCAAACAAGATCCTCTCCATCGCGCACCGCTCGACCGGCTCTGGATGCTGGATGGGGATTGCGAAGGAGCGTGTCATCGGCCAGGCGCAATCCGCAATCCGGTCCCCTCTCCCCGCGGGCGCTGCGGCGTCGATCTTCCTGAAAGGAAGTCCGCGGGGAGAGGGGAGGCAGGGGTGAGGGGTAGCCAAGGAACAATCAGCGGAGGGGTGCCATCAGAGAAAACAGCATGCATCTTCAATGCACCTGATCACCTCGCCGAGGCCGCCCACCACATGCTCGTTACGGAAACGAAGAACGTGAACGCCCAATGCGCGAAGTCTTGCGTCTCGTTGCTGATCGCGAAGTCCTGCAACCTCGCCGGAGTGCGCGCTTCCATCGACTTCGACAGCCAGCCTTACCTCGGGACAATAGAAATCAACGATGAAACGGCCAATCCCGTGCTGCCTTCGGAACTTGAACGATTTCAGATTCCGCAGTCCGGACCAGAGTCTCCGCTCCGCGAGTGTCGCTTCGGATCGCAGCCGCCGCTCGCGAGCGTGCGAGACAAGACGTGATTGATAACGCATCGCCCGAGGATACCTCGGAGGATCAGTAGGCAGTGCGCACTGCCCTCACCCCGCTGCAGCTGGCACGCGGCGCGCGAGAAAGACGTTGCCGTCGTGAACGACCCGGCTGAGGCGCCCCTCCGCCACCACGCGATCGATCAGCTCGAGCGCGACGCCGTCGCGCACCAGCGACTCCTGCCGCATCGGGTGCACCGTCACGGCCGCCACGAGATCTTCGGCCGCGTCTCCGGTCGCAACCAGCACGTCGGCGACTCCCGCAGTGAGTAGTTCCACGTGAGGAATCCTGGCCGCGAAGATCACGTGTGCCCGGAGCAGCGTCTCTTCATCGGGGGAGGTAACACGACTCTCCGCGGGGGGACGCGTTGGGACTGACAAACAGGCACGCTTCGGTGAAAGCTCCGCGACGAAGGTCGCGGTTGCCCGGAGCGACTCCGCATCATCGTTCCGTCCGCGAATGAGCATGGTCTGGGTCACGAGCCAGCCGCGATAAGAGCGCGCGAACTCGCGCATGCCGTCCTGAACGCGCGCGAGGTCGAGCTGGGAGCAGGGGCGATCGAGCTTTCGCCAGACCGTCGGGTCGACTGTATCGATCTCGATCGAGACGATGTCGGCCCGTGCGAGGTCGCGGCGCACTTCCTCCATCCAGAGCAGTGAACCATTGGTGATGACGGCGACGGGAATGCCGTGGCGCTTCACGGCTGCGATCTCAGCGCCGAGATTGACATCGAGCGTCGGCTCGCCTGCCGGAACGAAGCCGATGACATCGATCTGCTCCCGCTGTTCCCGGCAGGCGTCGACGCGGCGCGCAACCGCGGCGGCGATCGCCGCCGGATCGTAGAACGGCCGCCGTGAGGCATCGGTGTGCTTCGTCGCTCCCAGCTGGCAGTAGACGCACGAATAGCTGCAGTGTTTCGGCGGAATGTTGTTGACGCCGAGACTCCGCCCGAAACGCCGCGAAGCGATCGGGCCGAACACGAGCATCGCATCGTCGGGGGTGTCGCCCATCGTGGGGATGAGAGCGCTGCGGGCCGCGGCAGCGCGATGACGGTTGTCACCTGAGTTTACGGGGGTACCGGGTCGCCAGGTCAACGGCGGCCGGGATGGCGGTGGTTTGGCAACCCGGTGATCGGGCGACCCGGCCTGGGGGAAGGCCAGTACAGGCCCCTAGATCAACGCAAACGTCTTCTCACTGACTGTCCTCCCGTTGATCGTGATGACGGCCCGATGCGGGCCACGGCTCCATCCCGCGGTGCGGCCTGATGAGAAAGCAACGTAGCGCGCCCCCTCTGCCACATGGCGCGCTTCCCGACGGATCACGCGGCCGTTCTGGTCGCGCCATTCGACTGCGATCTCCTGGTCCGTGCTCGCTCCGGCCACGTCGACGCAAACAAAGAGCTCCCCTCCGCGTGAGAATGAATCGCCGGTCGCCTGCTGCGGCACATAGCCGCCAGCCGTGAGCGAGGAGCCGAGCGCAAAAGTCTCCGGCGCAGGATCCGATTCCGTTGCGGCGATGTTCTGCCGATTTCTGGCTGCCGTATTGCCGTGATCGACTGAGCAGCCGATGAGCAGCGACACTGCCGCCGCCGCGACTGCGATGACGGGTATCTTCAACGAGGCCTCCGAACGACTTGGGTCGAGGGTCGATACCGCGACTCGCCCCGACTGGTTGGTCGGATCTACTGCAGTTTCCATGCTCGAATGGTTTTCTGGCGTGCTCAGCCACCTGTGTGGCACAGACACTCCTGTCTGTGTCCTTCGAGTCGAGTGAGCACGGACAAGAGTGTCTGTGCCACATAGCGAGTCGGAAACCGCACCTCGCGAGCCGTAACCTCCAGCGAAACGGTCACGCCATCAACTTGCCACGCGGCCTATCTCGTCATATGCATGTGCTCGCACGTCCCCACAGGTGGTGGCCGATTACCGAATGTGCGAGGAGAATGCGATGAAGATCACCAGCAGCGCCTTTCAGGATCACGAGTTGATCCCGCCCAAGTACACCTGCGACGGCGCGGACGTCATCCCGCCGCTGAAGGTCAAGGAGGTTCCACGCGAAGCCAAGTCGCTCGCGCTGATCATGGACGATCCCGATGTTCCTCCTGCGGTTCGCCCCGACCGGAACTGGGATCACTGGATCGTCTGGAACGTGCCGCCTGACGTCGATCAGATCGAGGAAGGAAAGCCGCCGAAAGGGGTGGTGGGGCGGAACAGCTGGGGGAAGAACGGCTACGGTGGCCCGGCTCCTCCCGATCGCGAGCATCGATATTTCTTCAAGCTGTATGCGCTCGATCGAACTCTCGATCTTCCGTCGACGGCGGGAAAGCCGGAGCTGCAGAAGGCAATGGAAGGACACGTTCTCGCCGAGGCGCAGCTGGTGGGCCGCTACGACCGCAAGCGCTGACGGCCGCGAAGCACAGTGCGCAGATCAGTCCCATCGGCCGCGGCAGCCGTGGCCGATGGGGCTGTACGAGGGGGTCAGCATCAGACTACGGGGAGACGCTCGTGAAATCGCGCCTCGGGGCCGAGTGGGAATCGCCGGCCCCGGCACATTCGTTATACGCGGCAACGACGATGCCGGGTCCACGGTCCTCCCAACACCGCCACGCGCGAACAACCTTCAGTGCCTCTGCCGGCCCGCGCCGCCGGATGCGCACGATGGCTTTCGCTCTCGCGTTGGCGGTCTCGACGCTCTCCCTTCCGGTGCTGAAGGCGGCTCCCGCAACGCAATTCCCGCCACCCCCGGCCAACCTGCTGCAGAGCCTGGCGCGCGAAGCTCCGGGCCTCAGACTGGAGGTTCTCCAGCTGGCGCTGACGGCCATGGCGAACGGTGTGCAGCGGGGTCTCGTGCCGCGGCACGACCTGCTGACCGTGATCGACTATTCACTGCCGTCGAATCAGCCGCGGCTGTTCACGTTCGATCTCGTTTCGCACCGCCTCGTGTTCCGCGAGCTTGTGGCGCATGGGAAGAACAGCGGCGAGAACATGACCAGCCGCTTCTCCAATGATCCGGGGAGTCTCGAATCGAGCCTCGGTCTTTTCGTCACCGCGGGAACCTACTTTGGCGGTAACGGATACTCGCTGCGCCTGCGCGGACTCGAACAGGGATTCAACGACTCCGCGTGGGATCGCATGATCGTCATGCATGGCGCCTCGTATGTCAGCCAGGCGGCCGCTCGCCTCCTCGGCCGGCTTGGTCGCAGCTGGGGCTGTCCCGCCGTGCGCAAGGAAGTGGCGCAGACGATGATCGAGAAGCTGAAGGGCGGCACGGCGATCTTCGCCTACTACCCCGACCGGCAGTGGCTGCACGCCTCGGCGTTCCTGAAGTAGCGCGCATCGAGCTTCACGTTCGGGATGACACGCGCGCGTTGGCGGGCTTCCTTACAACCTTCCCGTGATCTCGGCCAGTTTGTGCAGGCGCTCGGCCTCTTCGCATTTGAGGGAGCCGGGGAGCATGCGCCAGCTCCAGTTGCCGATGGAGTCGCCGGGGCGGTTCATGCGCGCCTCGCTGCCGAGGCCGAGAATGTCCTGCACCGGGACGATGGCCATCTCGGCCACCGATGTATAGGCGCAGCGTGTCAGTCCCCAGGCGACGTTCCCGGCTTCGCATCCAAGGTATTCGCGGGCGAGCTCGCGCTCGTCTTCCGGCGCGTTCTCGAACCAGCCGTTCGCCGTGTCGTTGTCGTGCGTGCCGGTATAGACGACCGTGTGCGAGTCGTAGCGGTGCGGAAGGTGCGGCGAGTCGACGTGTGAAAACCCGAACTGCAGGATCTTCATCCCCGGGACGTTCACCGCATGCCGCAGCTCGTGCACCTCGGCGGTGATGAAGCCGAGGTCTTCCGCGACCAGCTTGATGTCGCCCACCGCGCCCCGGATGGCGTCGAATAGCGCTTTGCCGGGACCGGGCATCCAGCGGCCGTGAATGGCCGTCGGTTCAGCGGCCGGGATCTCCCAGTACGACGCGAAACCGCGGAAATGGTCGAGGCGGATGATGTCCGCGAAGCGCAGGTTCGCGCGGATACGCGACACCCACCAGCGGTAGTTCTTTTCCCGAATGACATCCCATCGGTAGAGCGGATTGCCCCAGCGCTGGCCGGTGCTGCTGAAGTAGTCCGGCGGCACTCCGGCGACGACCGTCGGATTGCCATCCTCGTCGAGTTGGAAGAGCTCGCGGTTGGCCCAGACGTCGGCGCTGTCCCAGGCCACGTAGATGGGGATGTCGCCCATGATGTCGATGCCGCGGGCTTTCGCCGCCTCGCGCACTGCGGCCCACTGCGAGAAGAAGAGCCACTGAACGTATTTGCGGAACTGGATCTCCTCGGCGAGATCGCGCGCGACCTGGGCGAGTGCATCACGGTCGCGGACGGCCAGGCCGTGCGGCCACGCCGACCACCCGCGGCCTCCCTGTTGATGCTTGATTGCGACATAGAGGGCCCAGTCGTGCAGCCAGGCGTTGTCACGCTCGAATATGCGGAGCGCGGCTCTCTGGTCCGGCCGTGCGTTCTCGTTGAAATACTGGAGCGACTGCCGCAGGAGTTTCGTCTTGAACTCCTTCACGCGGCCGAATTCCACGGTGGTATCGGGAAACTCCGGCACCGTGTCGATGGCGTGTTCCGGCAAGAGGCCGTCCTGAAGGAGCCGTTGGGGCGAGATCAGGAGGTAGTTGCCGGCGTACGACGAGAGACATCCGTACGGCGAGAAGCCATAGCCGGGGGGATTGAGCGGAAGGATTTGCCAGACGCGCATTCCCGCGCTGGCGACCCAGTCCAGGAAGACGATCAGCTCATCGCCGAGGTCACCGACGCCGTAGCGGCCGGGAAGGGAGGTCGGATGCAGCAGAACCCCGGCCGCGCGGGAGATCGTGTGCCCGGCGGGCTCGGATGTGTGTGCCACTAGACGCGCGCCTCCGGACTGATGAGGAGTTTCTCGCCGAGCGTGTCGAAGAGGTCGAGCCACCGTGTGGTGGCGCCGTTATCGGAGTTGGAGGCGATGGCGGGCCGGATCGTCGACATCATGCGGTAGTAGTCGTTCTGCGGTTTTCTGAGATTCACGTAGACCTGCATGCCGCGGACGATCGAGACGACGGATTCGTACGTTTCCAGGCGCTCCAGGTCCTCGGGTCGGTCGCGGAATGCTCCAGCCACGCGGTCGATGGCGTCCTTCAGCGACAGCAGCGTGGTCTCGTCGAGGGCCACGTGTTCGTCGCGCGCTTCCCGGAGCCGCGCTTCGATTTCCGCCATGGGGAGGTAATCCGACTCGAGCAGGCGGCGGAGCTGGATGTTGAGGTCGAACTCGGCGGCCATCTGCAGGACCTTGGGCAGGGGAATGCCGAGACGGGCGTGAAAACGCATGAGCGGGTCGTAGCGCTCGTGCAGCTGCCGGAACGCCGATTCCGCTTCTTCCAGCGTGGCATTGCAGAGGACATTGAGGATGCGCCGCTGCTCGTCGCGGAAGAGCGACCGGATCGAGATCGGCGTGTCGGAGAGTTTCTGGTCGAGCAGGCGGATGACCGCAGGAATTCCGCCGCGCTGGAAGGTCTCGCTGAGGAGAAGTTTGTCGCCTTCGTAGTCGGAACGCGGTACGCGGATGCCGCCGGTCAGCTCGGTCTCGCCGAGGTGCAGCGCGGCGAAGTCGAAAGGCTGTTGCTCGCGCGTGATGATCGATTCGATGGTGACATTGCCGACGGCCATGTGCGCCCGGCCGGCACGATAGATGTCGAAATCGCTGCGTGTGGCGCGGTAGCAGTAGATCGTGACCTCGTCATCGAAGCTGTCGAATAGCGAGGCCACCGCGTAGTGCGCGCCGACACGACCGAGGTCGAGACGCGTGGGCATCACTTCGCGCTCGTAGATGTCGCGTCCAGTCCCGAGGTCCGGCAGGTTGCTGTGGGCCTGCGACAGGCGCGAAGCGAACTCCCTCTCCAGCCGGCGGGTGTCGATTCGCTCGGCGAGCTGAACGACGCGCGCGGCGTAGTTGAGAACCTGCACCGCCTCGATGCCGGAGATGTCGTTGAAGAACCAGCCGCACGAGGTGTACATCAGCATGGCATTGCGCTGCATCTCCAGCAGCTCGAGCACCGCCGTCGGACGCGCCCCCGGCAGCGCGTGCCTGGTCAGGAAGCGCTGGAGAGACTCGTCGGACCGGTCGAGCACCACGTCGATGTAGTCGTCCCGCGCCTGCCAGGCGTTCCTCAGCAGCTGCGCGCCGTATTGCTCGAAGATCTCGCCGGCCTGATCGCGCAACCAGTCGAACGAGTCGCGCAATGGCCCGCGCCACTTCTGATTCCAGGTTGGGTCCGCGCCGGTGTCGCACCCGCAGTCGCTGCGCCAGCGTTCCAGGCCGTGCGCGCAACTCCAGGAGGTGTCCTCGGCGATCTCCAATTCGTGTTGCGGCGGATACCGCTCCAGGTATTCGCCGTAGTTCGTGACGCGCGCCAGATCGTTGCTCTCGATGTAATCGATGGCGTACGCCAGGGCCATGTCGCCAAAGCGGTGGTGGTGGCCGTAGGTCTCGCCGTCGGTGGCGATATTGACGATCTGCGGGTGCGCGCGGTGGTCCCTGAACGCGCCGATGAGGCGATTGGCGAAGTTTTCGCCCCGCGAGAGCAGTTTCTCGAATGCTACGGCGCGCGAGATCGGGCCGTCGTACAGGAAGATGTCGATCGTGCGGCCGGACGGAAGGTTGCAGCGGTAGGGCCTGGTGGGGTCCAGACCGCCGTTCGCATCGGTCCACGTCTTATCGCCCACGGCGCGATGGCGAGCCACCTGGTGCGGCTCGAGAATGGTGAACCTGATTCCTTCTGCGGCCAGCGCCTCCAGCGATTCGATGTCCACCGCCGTCTCCGGAAGCCACATTCCCTCCGGTTTCCGGCCGAAGCGCCGCTCGAAGTCCTTGAGGCCCCAGCGGACCTGCGTTCGTTTGTCGCGCTCGTTCGCCAGCGGCAGGATGACGTGGTTGTAGGCCTGGGCGATCGCGCAGCCATGGCCCGAGAAGCGCGCCCGGCTGATGCGGTCGGCTTCCAGGATGGCGTCGTAGGTGTCCGGGACGTGCGTCTCCAGCCAGCTGAGGAGCGTCGGCCCGAAGTTGAAGCTGATGGAGGCGTAATTGTTGACGATCTTGAGGATGCGATCGCTCTTGTCGAGGATGCGAGAGGACGCGTTCGGCGCGTAGCACTCGACGGTGACGCGCTCGTTCCAGTCGTGGTACGGCGCCGCCGAGTCCTGCGTCTCGACCGCTTCCAGCCACGGATTTTCACGAGGGGGCTGGTAGAAGTGTCCGTGAATGCAGACGTAGCGCTGAGCCATCTCGATGGAGCGATCCTACGCCAAAACGATGCCCGAGACCCGCGTCAATGGAGTGCGGGCGTTCCGCCCGCCGCGGAGTTTGGCCTTTCTCTCTATGCGTATCTAGTCTAGTCAAGTCTCGCGATCTGTGATCCCGAGCGAGGAATGCGGGGATTTCGCGCCAAGTCAGGATCCCCCCCTTTTCGCAAGTGTGCGCCCAGGTCCCCTCGCCCCGTGCTCCCAACCGGGCGACCGCGCTGGACAGACCCGCACGGGGCGAGGGGATGAAGGGGAGTGGGGTACAGGAAATCGAGCTGATTCCCAAGAAAAACCGAGGTTTGCGGTACCCCACTCCCCTTGCATCCCCTCGCCCCGCGGACGTTCGCTTCACGCGGCTGCACGTCC
>JADGOA010000065.1 GCA_017883215.1 Thermoanaerobaculia bacterium
CCGATTTCTGCACAGCCTCTGAGCCGGCGGAGCCGCAGGCTTCGCTCACGGCCACCCCCATCCGCCTCGCTCAGCATGACGGGGTGAGATTGCCTCATGACCTCGTGATGATAGACGGCCCTTGCTCGCCGGTCTGTGACGCCGTACCATCGTTGCATCCGGAGAACAGTTCGCGAACAGAAATGACCGACGGGAGGGTGTGATGGGCGAGATCAGGTTGTTCCAGATCTGCTATGAGGGCGATCTGACGGTCGAAGTTTCGCGCGCCATGCGCCGCCTCGGCGCGGAGCCCAATTTCGATCAGAGCTGGCACGTCTGGCTGACCGACTCTCGTCATGCGGCGCCGCTTCTTCGCTGGATGCGGGCCTACGTCGGCGCCGATGCCAGGCTCCTGGTCGCCTGCACTCATTTTTCGCGAGCGCGCGATTTTCTTCTCGTGCGCCACAGTCTCACCCCCGGCGCCGATTACGGCGAGCTGCACGAAGCGCTCGATCGCCTCGGCACCGTGCTGGACCTTCCCTTCGAGTCGACGTTCGTCATCCGATCGGACGACCGCACCGACGTGCGAACGTTAGGCGCCGCGCTGTCGGAGCTCTGCCCCGACGAATCGTTGATGATCACGGGCATCAGCCACGACTGGGCGTACTGCAACTCCGGGATCAGCCGCATGCACGTGGTCGACGAGCGGATCGCCCCGCCGGAGTTCCGGCGGTTCTGACGAAGTGATCAGTGATCGGTGATCGGTGTGCCATCCCTCGCTCACGCTTCTAGTGACACGAGCCAAGCCTGCCATCCTGTAGGGGCGCGCAGCAGCGCGCCCGCAGCTCTCAACGGGAGAGCGGGCGCACTGCTGTGCGCCCCTACAGCCCACTGTTTCAATGCACTCCCCCCATCAACCTTCGAATCGGCGCGATCAATGCGGCCAGGACCAGCGTCGCGACCGCCGACGTTACGAATGCGAGCATGAACACTTCGGAGAAGGGGCGGTTCTCGATGAACCCCGCCACCCAGCCGGCCAGATAGTTCCCGAGCGCCATCGACAGGAACCACACACCCATCATCAGTCCGGCGATTCGCGGCGGGGAGAGCTTGGTGATCATGCTCAGCCCGACCGGGCTCAGGCACAGCTCGCCTAACATCTGCAGGAAGTACAGTCCGACCAGCCACCACGGGCTGACGCGGTGGCTGCTGGACTGGAAGATGTGCGCTGCAGGGACGATGAGCAGGAAGGACATGCTCAGGAAGAAGATCCCCATCGTGAACTTCAGAGGGCTCGACGGCTCCAGCCGGCCGAGCTTCACCCACAGCCAGGCGAACACCGGAGAGAAGAGGATGATGAACAGCGGCTCGACGGACTGGAACCAGCTGGATGGAAACGCGTAGCTGCCGATGGTCAGGCGCGTGGCGCGATCCGCGAACAGGGTCAAGCTCGAGCCGGCCTGCTCGAAACCCGCCCAGAAAATCATCGAGAACAGCGTGAGGATCAACGCCGCCCCGATGCGACGCCAGTCCTGCTGCGTGAAGAGCGGGTGCTGATGCGCCAGCCGCTGCGCGTCGATGACGACTTCCGTCGCCGGCGTGGCTTGCTGGGAGGCCGGCGTCAGGTACTTCTTCCCGGCAGCGTATTGAATGAGTCCGAACACCATCCCTACGCCGGCCGCGGCGAATCCGACGTGCCAGTTGATCTTCTGGCCTAACCAGCCGCACACCAGCGGGGAGATGAACGCTCCCAGGTTGATTCCCATGTAAAAGAGGGAGAATCCGGCATCGCGCCGCGGATCGTCGCGTGCGTACAGCGTTCCCACGATCGTGCTGACGTTCGGCTTGAGCAGCCCCGTGCCCAGGATGATCAGGCCGAGTCCGAAGAAGAAGAACGGCAGGCCCGGAACGGCCATGCTGAAATGGCCGCAGGCGATGATGATTCCGCCGATGAAGACGGCGCGGTAGTGGCCGATGAAGCGGTCGGCGAGATAGCCGCCGGGGATGCCCATCAGGTAGACGAGCATGGTGTAGAGGCCGTAGATCTGCGCTGATTTGCCTTCCGGAAACCCGAGGCCCGGCTGCTGGGTCGAGCCGACCATGTAGAGCATCAGCAGCGCCCGCATGCCGTAGTAGCTGAAGCGCTCCCACATCTCCGTGAAGAAGAGGGTCGCCAGGCCGCGGGGATGGCCGAGCCATTGTTTTCCGGTCGTTTCAGTCACGTCAGGCATCAGGCAGCTCCTCGTGCGTAGGTGTCGATCTCACGTGGCAAACGGCGGACCGGAGTGCGGACGTCCTCGTCCGCACCCGCGGCACGTCCTCGTGCCGCGGGTTGCGTTCAGCGCCGGACGAGACGTTCGGCGCTTGCGGACGAGGACGTCCGCGCTCCCTTGTAGATTGAAAAGAACTGCAAACGTCAACGTGTGGTCCGAGTCGTGAACGTCACATCCGGCGACGCGGGACCGCAGCGCGCTCCTGCGCCGCGTGAGCATTGTGATAGAGAATGCCCGCGAAACGGCGGGCATTTGAAGCCCGGCTCGAAAAAGGAGCGGACGCATGACGGCGATTCCAGCCGATACGGCACACGAGCGACACCCCAAGGGCTTGTACGTTCTCTTCGCCACCGAGATGTGGGAGCGGTTCGGCTTCTACGCGATGCTGGCGATGCTGACCCTGTACATGCGCGACTCGGTCGACGGCTTCGGCTGGACGACGGAGAAGGCCACCAGCGTCTACTCGTGGTACCAGGCCCTCGTCTACGCCACGCCCCTCATCGGCGGCTGGCTCGCCGACCGATACCTCGGCTACCGCAATGCCATCACCATCGGCGCCGTTTTCCTCGGCGCCGGCTACTTCCTGCTGGCCGTGCCCAAGCAGGTGCCGGTGTTCTACCTCGCCCTGGTCATCCTCGTCATCGGCAACGGCTTCTTCAAGCCGAACGTCTCGTCGATCGTCGGCAACCTGTACCGCGAGGGGAGTCACCTCAAGGACCGCGCCTATCTCGTGTTTTACATGGGCATCAACATCGGCGCGTTCATCTCGCCGCTGGCTGCCGAGTTCTTCCACGCCAGGTACGGATTCAATCCGGCCTTCGCCGTCTCCGGTGTGGGCATGGTCCTTTGCCTGATGATCTTCTGGGGCTTCCGCTCGGCGACGCGCTATGCCGACCGGCCGCGCCTTCACGACACGGTGCCGGCCTCGCCGAATGCGGACGCCGCCACCGCGAACATCCCACCGGCAAAGGCCACCGAGAAATCGGAGCTGGAGAGGGTGCCGGAGTGGAAGCGTATCGGAGCTCTCATCGTCATCTTCGCGCTGGTGATCGTCTTCTGGATGGTCTTCCAGCAGAACGGCAGCACGCTCACGTTCTGGGCCGACGACAACACCGCCTGGAACGTCAGCGGCATCATCTCGAACGCCATCAACCCGTTCTGGATCATCACGCTCTCTCTGCCGCTGGCGTGGTTCTGGGGCTGGCTCGACCGGCGAGGCCTCGAGCCGTCCACCCCGGCCAAGATCACGCTGGGCATGGTCTTCACCGGAATCTCGCTGCTGGTCCTCTATTTCGCGGCGCTGAGCGGCGGCTACACGCTGCCGTCCACGCGCGTCGAGCATCCCGCCCCTGCTGCGAATCAGTACTGGGTCAAAATTCCAGAAGACCTGCGGCCGAAGTTCGGTGTGACGACGCCGCCGACGACCATCGAGGTGACGCGGACGAGCGGAAACGAGACGGCACAGACGAAGGTCCAGGTGTGGCTCGCCACGAGCGAGCAACCTCTCAAGGAGCTCGACCTGGCCGGTCTCGAGTCCGACGGCAGCGGCCACCTGCGGCTGACGCCGCTGCGGCGCGTCTCGCCGTGGTGGCTGATCATCGCCTACCTGCTGATCTCGCTCGGCGAGCTGATGCTCAGTCCGATGGGATTGGCGCTCGTATCGAAGGTCGCGCCGCCGCGTATGCGCGGACTGATGATGGGAGGCTGGTTCCTGGCGACGGCGATCGGCAACAAGCTCACCGCGATCGGTGTGTTCTGGGATGTGTGGAGTCACGCCAAGTTCTTCCTGACGCTGTCGCTGATGGCGTTCGGAATGGCGGTGGTGCTGTTCGTCCTCATCATTCCGCTGAAGAAAGCGATGCCGGGGGTGTAGGGCGGGGGTGCTTTGGCGGTGCGTCACCCGGTCACCGGGTCGCGAAGTCGCGAGGTCACGAGGTGAGGAGAGTATTCGCGTGGAGCGGGGAGTCGGCGACGGCCGTCCCCCTGCACGCTACAACCTACCCGCTATGAACCATGCGGAGCGTTGCACCCGATGAATCTCGCCATCCGGCAGGACGTTCCCCTCGCTCCGCTGACGACCATTGGCATCGGAGGACCGGCGCGGTTCTTCGCGCAGGCGACGAGCGTCGACGAGATCCGCGCGGCCGTGAGCTGGGCGCGCGACAACGGAGAGGCGCTCTTCTTCCTCGGCGGAGGGAGCAATCTGCTGATTTCCGACGAAGGGTTCAAAGGCCTCGTCGTACAGGTCGGCCTCCGCGGCGTCACGCTCGAGAGCGAGGACGAATACGCAACCGTCAAGGTTGCCGCTGGAGAACGCTGGGACGACTTCGTCGCCGTCGCCGTTCACAAGGGGTGGGCGGGCATCGAATGCCTTTCCGGCATCCCCGGTTCGACCGGCGCCACGCCGATCCAGAACGTCGGCGCGTACGGCCAGGAGGTGAGCGAGACGATCATCCGGGTCGAGGTCCTCGACCTGCGCGACGGCCGCGTGAAGAGCCTCGCGAAGTGGGATTGCCGCTTCGGGTATCGGTCGAGCCTCTTCAAGAACTTCGAGCGCGACCGCTATGTGGTTCTGAACGTGACGTTCCGGCTGAAGATCGGTGGCGAAGCGAGCGTGCGGTACCCGGAGCTGCAGAAGGTTCTCGCTGACCACGGGACGGGGGTCGCCGATCTGCAAGGCGTTCGCGATGCGGTGCTGGCGATTCGCCGCCGAAAGGGAATGGTTCTCGATCCAGGCGACCCGGACACGCGCAGCGACGGCTCGTTCTTCATGAACCCGGTCGTCTCCAGCAGCGAGTTCGAAACCTTCATGAAAAAGGCGCGAGCTGTTGTTGCCGTGGGGGAGACCGTGCCGCACTTCCCGGCGGGCGACTCAGTGAAGCTGTCGGCTGCGTGGTTGATCGAGCATGCCGGGTTTCAGAAGGGATACACGCGCGGGAAGGCGGGATTGTCCACGAAGCACACGCTGGCGGTGGTCAATCGCGGTGAGGCGAAAGCGGCCGACGTGCTGCAGCTGGTGGAAGAGATTCGGGGCCGAGTTCGCGACACCTTCGGATTGGAGTTGCACCCAGAGCCGAACTTCATCGGGTTCGAATAGGCCGCGAAATCAGTGAGAGCGCGGCGCTGAAGGTGTCACCGCCGCCGTCGCCGTGTGCGGTCTGCCGTTACTCCGTTTCCAGCGGCGTATCGGCCACCTTCTTCATGTCGAAGACGCGGGCGATGGTCTGCAGCTCGACCGTTCGCTCGAGGTACTCCCAGACGGCGAGCACCTCTTCGCGGTGGTAGAGCATATCCGGCGTGCCGGCCACGCTTTGAGCGATGGAGTACTTCGCCCGGTTGTACCACTTGAGCGCTTCGTCGGGATGGGTGCGCAGGCGGTTGCGAGCGTGCTGGATGAGGAGAACCTGATCCGCACTGACGTCCATCTGCGGCAGGTCCCGCACGAGCTGCCGTCCGCTGCGTGCGGCCTCGCGCTCGGCGATGCGCTCCTTTTTGCGGGCGAGAGAGCCAGCGTCGATGCGGATGATCTGGCGCTGGAGCAGCGTGTCGATCAGCCCGGAAAAATCGGCGGCGTCGTCCTCGAAGCGGATTCCTGAACGGTAAAGGAGCTTCCCCTTTTCGTTCGGCATCCTGGAGAGGTGACTCCAAACGACCAAGCCGTATCCTGCGAAGGTGTCGCTGCCGCGACGGAAGGTCAGCCGCCCGCGCATGGCGAGGCGCAACGGTTGGGAATGCTCCACCTGCGCGCCAGTCTCGCCGATGTCGACGATCGCGATGGCGGCGGTGCCGAAGCTGCCGGTGAGCGGCTCCGTCGTAACGAAGCGTTGTGTGGAGCGAAGATCCTTTACATCCGAGGACATGCGAGAGCGACCCTAGAAACGCGGTTAGTGTAGCAAACGGTCACGCCGGCCCGGTCGAGTGCGGTTCCGTGGCCGTTTCGACGTACGGCGCGAGGCGAGTGCGGACTTCCGGCGGCACCGGAACGGGCTTGAACTCGCCGTGCCCGACGGTCACAAGAATATATCTTCCAGTGGCGACGATCACGTCCGGTTTTTCGTGTCGCCGGACCTCGAAGTTGAGGTGAATCGAGCTGGCGCCGATGTGACCGAAAAACGCGTCCACCACGAGGAGCTCGTCGAGCGTTACCGGGTGGAAGAAGTCACATTCCACGTGGACGCGCGGCAGCCATATGCCGATTTCTTCGGACAGCGTCCTGTACGAAAGCCCGCACGATCGGAGTAGCTCCACTTCGGCGAGGCCGAAGAAACGCAGATACGCCTGGTAGTTGATGATCCCGGCGGCGTCGATGTCTTCCCAGCGGACGTATTCGGAGACGGAGAACTTCATGTGTCTAGTGTAGTCGGGGGTCGGTGCTCGGTGCTCGGGGGTTGGTGCTTGGTGGGCGGGTCGGATCGCGGATACTAGCGGTTGCCGAACCGACCTGAAGTTCTGGCCCCTGCCGATGACTTCCGCCCGTTCCTCCGAGCACCGAGCACCGACCAGACCGCGGCTGGCAGACCGCAGACCGCAGTCTTGAACTGCCGTCTGCGGTCCGCGGTCTGCCGCATTCGCCAGGTTTGGCGCTGCCTTGTTAACCAACCCCCCTCTGCCGCCGTATAAGCGTCCAGCAAAGGTAAGTGGAGGTTCAAATGGAAGGCACATGGGTTTGGGTCCCTGTTCTTGGGATCGTGGCACCGATGGTGATGATCGTCCTGGTGGTATGGGCGGTCGCCCGCAGTAAACAGAAGCAGGCGCAGTATCGGGCCGACGTGCAGGCCAAAATGATCGAGAAGTTCAGTTCAGCCCCTGAATTCACCGAGTTCCTGAGCACGCCCGCCGGCCGGCAGTTCGCCGACAATCTCCAGGCAGCGCCAGCCTGCTCCGCGCATGACCGAATCTTCGCCGGAATCAAGTGGTCGCTGATGCTGGCGGTCGTCGGCATTGCGCTCCTCGTGGCTCGCGCCATGGGCGAAGATTCGGGCCTCATCATGCCGGGTGCGATCCTTCTGGGGCTTGGGGTGGCCTTGCTCGTTTCGACCGTCATTTCCTATCGGCTGTCGAAACAATGGGGTCTGATCAAGTCAGCGGATTCTGCGAGTCTTCCAGGCGTGAATTCGTAAGATGATGGGCGCGATGGCTCTGCCGGCAGCGCTGCTGAACGATCGGGCGACCACCGGAAGGCGCTCGCCCCAGCAGCCGATGAACGAGGCCCGCTTCGAGGCCTTCTATCGGAGCACTGCCGGCAGCCTCTGGTCATACCTCTTCCGGCTGACGGGCAATCCAGCGACGGCAGACGATCTTCTGCAGAAATCGTTTTTCCGGCTGCTGCGCGCAAATCCCGTCGTGGAGAGTGAGGAGCACCTTCGCCGATACCTGTACCGCGCCGCCACGAATCTCGCTTTCGATCATTTCCGGGAGATGAAGCGCGAACAAGGCGGTCAGGCGATGCCCGCCACGTTCTCCGACGCAATGAGCCGCGATCTGCGGCACGACATGCAACGGATGTTCGACGAGCTCAAGCCGCAGGAGCGCGCGCTCCTCTGGCTGGCGCACGTCGAAGAGGCGAACCACGAGGAGATCGGTGCGGCGCTCGGCATCAAGACCAAGAGTGTGAAAGTCATGCTGTTCCGCGCTCGAAAACGACTCGCTGCGGTCCTCAAGCAGTACGGGTTCGGACCGGAGGTGGCGCCATGAATACCCATTGTCGTCATGAACGCGACGTGCTTGCCGCCGCACGAGAGGACGGATGGACCGATGCTCTGCGCGACCACGTCGCCGACTGTGAAGAGTGTGCCGCCGCCGCGTCTGTAGCGCCGTGGATGGGGCGACTCGCTGAATCCGACGTGCGCGATCGGCCCCTCCCGCCCGCTTCTGCCCTCTGGCTGAAGGCGCAGCTCCTCGGCCGTCAGGCTGCGGCCGACCGCGCCTCGCGTCCGTTCACCGTGTTCCAGTGGCTCGCCTATCTCGTGGTGGCGTCCGGCTGGGCGGGGCTCATCACCTGGAAGTGGACCGCGGTCCGCCAGTGGCTGCTCAGCTTCACCCCCGCCAGCATGATCCAGAGCGCCTCCGGTGTCGCCCCGACGATTCCGATCAGCTTCTACATAGGGATCGCTATCCTCGTGTCGGTGACGATGGTGCTGGCGCTGCACACGATCCTCGCCGAGGAGTAGCAGACCGCAGACCGCAGACCGCAGACCGCGGTCTGCAGAGGTGAATGCGCACCGCCTCTTCTGCGGTCCGCGGTCCGCGACTAGAACGATCCCCACATCAGGGTTCGCTTGAACGTGTAGAAGTACGGGTGCTCCTCGCCGATCGCTGCGAGAAGCGCGCTCTCGTACTGCTCGAGGAATCGCTCGTAATCCGCGGCACTCATGCGGCGTTCATAGTCGGTCAGCAGCGTTCCCTTGACCCACTCGACCACATCGCGCGAGGAATGCAGAGTGTGGGCGTACACGCGAAGCGTCACATGCTGGCGTTGGAAGCCGAGGTGGTGCAGCAGAGTCGCGTAGCGTTCGACGGCGAGTACGTTTGTGGGGCGAGGGGAGACCCCGAAGGAGGCTGCGACTTCGGCTGCGACGGCGTGCGATGGGTGATCGTCGTTCGCCGGCATCTGCACGGCCAGCTGCCCGTGCGGGGCGAGAAAGCTTGCCAGGCGGCGGAACAGGTTCTCGTGATCGCCGACCCACTGCAGCGCGGCATTCGAGAAGACGAGGTCGAATGGCCGATCGGCGATGAAGGCTTCGATGTCCCCACGCTCGAATCGCATCATCTCTCCGCCGAATGCGCTGCTCTTCAGCAGCATCGTCTCGGAGTTGTCGATGCCGACCGTCTCTTCGGCGTGAAGGTGCTCGTGCAGCTTCCGGGTCAGCTCACCGGTCCCGCATCCGAGATCCACCACGTGCATGCGGTCACGGCGCTCGACCAGAGCGAGCAGGTCGTCAAAGGGCTGCTGTCGCTCGCCGCGGAAGCGTTCGTACTGGTCGGGGTTCCACATGGTGTCGCCGGCACAGGCATGAGGCATGAGGTGCGAGCCATGCCCCATACCTCATGCCCTTCGTACGATACAACCGTTTACGCCGTGCCGTTCCGTTCCGCGATCCCGTTCCTCAGAATGTCGGCGATCTCGCGCACCACTTCGGCGGAGTCTTTGCCGAACGGCTCGGGAACGCCGAAGAGCGTCTCGAGCTGGAAGTACTGCAGGAACGTGCGCGTGGCGACATGCAGGGCGGAGATGGCGGAAATCCCGGGCCGCACACGGATGGCTACGCCACCGTTGTTCTGTCCCTCGACCAGCTCGGTGAACCGCTTGTCGATGCTGCTGTAGAACTCGCGGATGTGAGTTCCGTCGAATTCGATGACGTCGACGTAGTGCAGCGCCATGTAACTGCGGAACTGGCGGACGACGTCGCGAATCGCGTAGCCGAAGTCCTCCAGGTTGTCGGGAAAGGTGCCGGAGCTGAGAGCGCGCGCCACGCCGAAGCGCGGACTCATGACGATCTCGCGGTATTCGTCGAGCAGCGTTCGGAAGATCGCCTCTTTGTCGGGGAAGTGGTGGTAGAGATTGCCTGTCGAAACGCGAGCGGCCTTAGCAATCTCGCGGACCGTAGTGGCGCGATATCCCTGCCGAGAGAACAACTTGAGCGCTGCATCGAGCACCATTCTCTGGCTGCGCTCGGATTTTGCGTCGCGTTGCATCCGTCGGGCAGAGTAGCGCGGCATGGCAGACCGAGCAATTGATTCCGGTAACACCGCTGGACCGCGGATCTGCCTGTCGCTGAAATCAGGAGATTTCCACGTGGCACAGCCCCATTCCAGCGCCGACCCCGCTCTGCGAGCGATCAGCCGTTTGGAGTACGAAGGCTGCGGTCGAGGGGCTCGAGCACTGTGATGAGCGCTTCCATTGTCATCATGCATTCTCGTCTCGAATAACGTGTTATAATTAACAGAAACCAGGGAGGGACTTCGCCGGTGGCCATCAACGGTTCCGATACTGCCTGGCTCCTCGTCTCCACGGCCCTCGTTCTGATGATGACTCCCGCTCTCGGCTTCTTCTACGGCGGGATGGTGCGCGCCAAGAACGCTCTCAACACGCTGATGATGAGCTTCTCCGCCCTCGGCTTCGTCGGCCTGGCCTGGGCTCTCTTCGGCTACTCCGTCGCCTTCGGTCACGCATCCCCTCTCTGCGGCGGCGGCGAGTACGTCTTTCTGCGCGGGGTGGGGCTGGAAGCCCAGGGGACGATTCCGCACGTGCTCTTCTTCGCTTACCAGGGGACGTTCGCCATCATCACGGCGGCTTTGATCTCGGGCGCGATCGTGGAGCGCATGCGGTTTGGTCCGTATGTCGCCTTCATCACGCTGTGGTCGCTGATCGTCTATGCGCCGGTGGCGCATTGGGTGTGGGGGAACGGCGGCTGGCTGTCGAAGCTGGGCGCCCTCGATTTCGCAGGAGGAACGGTCGTGCACATCAACGCCGCTGCGGCGGCGCTGGTCTGTGCGGTCGTGGTCGGGTCGAGAAAGGACTACGCGCGGCAGGCGATGCTTCCTCAGAACGTTCCTTTCACGCTGCTGGGTGCGGGACTCCTCTGGATGGGGTGGTTCGGTTTCAACGCCGGCAGCGCGCTGGCCGCGAACCAGACGGCGGCACTGGCGTTTACGAACACGATGCTGGCGCCGACTGCGACGCTGGTCGTCTGGACGATGCTCGATCTGGTCCGCAACTCGAAGGCCACCGCGGTGGGGGCGGCGACGGGGATCGTGGTCGGCCTCGTGGCGGTGACGCCGGCGGCCGGATTCATAAGCCCGCGCGCGGCGATCGTGCTCGGTTTCGTCGCCGCGTTTCCGAGCTATTTCGCTCTGCTGTATCGGGCCAGGACGCGGCTCGACGATTCGCTCGACGTCGTGGCCGCGCACGGGGTGGGCGGGGTGGTGGGTGCGCTCATGACCGGGATCCTGGCGAGAAAGAGCTGGAACGCCGCGGGAGCGGACGGCGCGATGGCCGGCCACTGGTCGCAGCTCGGCGTGCAGGCGATCGCCATCGCCGCGACGCTGCTCTACAGCGGAGCTCTGACGTTCGTCATCCTCAAAGCGATCGCGCTCGTGACCTCGCTGCGCGCGACGGTTCGTGAAGAAGGGCTCGGTCTCGACTTCAGCCAGCACGGCGAAGAGGCATACAGCCGTGGCGAAGGGGCGATTCTTCTGTTGGACGGCAGGACGGATTGAGATGAGGCGCGACGGCTTGCATGCGTTGAGTGGATCGAAGGCATTCGAAGAGCGACCGGCGGAGAGCCGGTGCTCCCTGTTTCCGAGCGCCCGGCTGAGAGCTCTGACGCGCCCGACATTCCGCACCGGGAGGGAGTCATGAAACTGGTGGTGGCCGTCATCCGGCCCGAGAGTCTGAATGCAGTGCTCGAGGCGCTGTTTCGAACCAACGTCGCCGGTCTGACGATCAGCCGCGTTCAGGGCCACGGCGGCGAGATCGAGCGCGTGGAAACCTACCGTGGCACGACCGTCAAGATGGAGCTGACCGAGAAGGTGCGGCTCGATATCGGCGTCTCCAACCATTTCGTCGAGCCGACCGTGAACGCCATCATGGCCGCTGCGCGAACCGGCGACGTGGGCGACGGCAAGATCTTCGTTCTGCCCGTGGAACGGGTCTACCGAATCCGAACCGGGGAAGAAGACCGCGCGGCGGTCACGCCGGTGGGAGTCCCGTCGGATTGACTCCGGCAACCCACCCAGTTGCTCAGTTACTCAGTTGCCAAGGTCCGACTGAGCAACTGAGCAACTGAGTAACTGAGTAACTGGCGGCGCGGGTGGTGAGCAACTGGCGGCACGGGCGGTGGCGGCACGGGCGGCGTTATACACTCCGGCGCCGCTTGGCCGAGAAACACGATCCATACGCTGCGCTGCGAATCCGCGACTTCCTCTGGCTCATCGCGAGCTATGCGATGTCGACGGTGGCCCGCGAGGCGCAGATCGTGGTCGTCGGGTGGCAGGTCTACGACGTCACGCGCGACCCGCTCTCGCTGGGCATGATCGGTCTGGCGGAGGCGTTGCCGTTCATCGCCGTATCGCTGTATGCGGGACACGTTGCCGATCGCACCTCGCGCCGTGGACTGGTGATCGCCGGAACGTTCGGCATGCTCCTGTCGGCGATCGCGCTGCTGTTGTTCACTCACAGCGGGATGATCGCGCGCGGCCACGTCTGGCCGATCTACCTGGTCATCTTCCTGAGCGGGATCGCACGCAGCTTCACGCGCCCCGCGTTCACCGCGCTGTCAGCGGATGTCGTGCCGCGTGAGAGCTTCGCCAACGCCGTGACGTGGCGCAGCTCTACGTGGCAGCTCGCGGCGGTGATCGGGCCGGCGCTCGGGGGCCTCGTCTACGGATTCGCCGGAACGGAGGCCGCCTACGCGGGCGTTTCGGCCATGATGGCTCTCTCGCTGGTCATGCTCGCCCTGGTCAGCCATCGTGGCGCCCCGGCGGCCGCCGCAGACATTCCGATCGGCGAGAGCCTTCGTATCGGCATCCGCTTCCTCTTCGAGCAGCCGGTGGTTCTGGCGGCGATGACGCTCGATCTCTTCTCGGTGCTTTTCGGAGGGGCGACGGCGCTGCTGCCGATCTTCGCGCGGCTCCTGCACGCCGGCCCGGAGGGGCTGGGCATTCTCCGCGCCGCGCCGGCGGTCGGATCGCTGATCACCGGGCTGTATCTCGCGCATCGGCGGCCCATGCGCCGCGCCGGGTTCGCGCTCTTTACCGCGGTGGCGATCTTCGGGTTGAGCATCATCGCCTTCGCGCTCTCGCGAAGTTTCGTCCTCTCCGTGGCAATCCTGACGATCAGCGGGATGGCGGACAACGTCAGCGTCGTCATCCGCGCCACCCTCGTGCAGACGCTCACTCCCGCACACATCCTGGGCCGCGTGGCCTCCGTCAATCAGATCTTCATCGGCTCCTCGAACGAGATCGGCGCCTTCGAATCGGGCGTCGCCGCGCGCCTTCTCGGCACCGTCCCCTCCGTGATCTTCGGAGGGACGATGACCCTGATCGTCGTCGCCATCGTCGCCTGGCGCGCCCCGAAGCTGAGACAGATGCGCGAGATCCCGGTAAGCG
>JADGOA010000380.1 GCA_017883215.1 Thermoanaerobaculia bacterium
ACTTCAACGCTGCATTACAATGCCGGACGATGCCCGAGAACGATCCGCAGAGCCACTCGGAGCTTGCCTCTTTTGGCGAAGAGTTGCGGCGCGAACGCGAAATTCGGGGCATTTCCCTCAAGGAAATCGCCGACGCGACCAAGATCAGCAAGCGATTCCTCGAGGCGATCGAACGGAACGACCACAAGACCCTTCCGGCGCCCGTCTTCACCCGCGGATTCGTCCGCGAGTACGCCCGCTACCTCGGGCTCAACTTCGAGGAGATGGTCAACCGCTACAACTTCGCGGCGGCGGGGGACGATCGGATCGACAAGAGCTTTCACCTCGACCAGGTCGCGCAGCTGCCGGTCCATCCCGATGAGACACGGCGCGAGCCGAAACGCGGCATCCCGCCCGCCTTTGCCCGCGTCGACCGCAACATCTGGGTTCTCCTCGTCATCGTGGCCGTCCTCGCCGCCGTCATCTGGTTCGCCGTGCGCCACAAGAAGGAGGCGCCGGCGGAGAACGAAATTGCCGCGCATCCGGTGGCGCCGGCACGCGTTCCCGCGAATGGGCCGGCGGTTCAGAGTGCGACTGCGCCGGCCGCGGCCGATACCGCGCTGCATCTGGTCATCGATTGGACCGAGGCGTCGTGGATCACGCTCGACGTCGACGGCAAGACGGTCCTGAATGACGAGATCAAGAAGGGCGAGCACCGCGCCTTCGACGCCCAGAACGAGTTTCGATTCAAGACCGTCGGCAACGCCGGCGGCGTGAAGCTGACGCTCAACGGCGTGCCGATTCCGCCGCTCGGCCCCGAGGGGAGGGTCCTGCACGATCGCGTGTTCGATCGGAGCTCGGTCGAGGCGCCTGGAACGTCGACGGCCGTGGACGCGCCGCCGCCCGCAGCAGACACGGCCGGCGCGCCGCGGAGCACGCCATGAGCTCGGACCGCCCGGCGGAGATGACCGCCAGCACGATCATCGACATGATCGACGCCGGCACGTACTCGCGGGAAATCCTTTCGACGTTCGCGAAGGGATTTCTTCCGCTCGGGCAGGCGGACGTCATCCCCGTTCTCGCCTATCTGAGCACCCAGCCGGATGAGGAGATCGCCGCGGTGGCGCGCGAGACGCTCTCCGACACGCCCTCGCGCGTCGTGGTGGCGTTCGCCTCGGACGAAGCGGCGCTACCGGCTCACCTGGAGATGCTGGCCATGGCGACGAAGGACAACTACGTCCTGGAGTCGCTGGTGCGGAATCGTGCTTTCCCGGACGATGCGGTAGCGGCACTCGCCGCCCGGGCCGAGCCGCACGTGCAGGACATCGTCGTCACCAACCAGTCGCGGATCATCCGTGCCCCGCAGATCCTCGAAGCGCTCCTCGGAAATCCGCGGCTGTCGCAGGACGCCCGCCGCCGGGCGCTCGAAGTTCGCGAAGAGTTCTTCGACAAGAAAGCCCGGCTTCAGGCGGCGCTGCAGGACATGCAGCTCGAAGCGAGCGAAGAGGAAGCGCCCTTCGAGGCCATCATCGATCTGATCAACAAGGCGGAAGGGGAGCCGCAGCCGGAGCTCCCACCGGCGGAGTTGACGGAGGTCGAGAAGAAAGACCCCGACAAGATGTCGGTCTGGTCGCGGATCCAGCTGATGACCATCGGGCAGAAGGTCCTGCTCGGATTCCGCGGCGACAAGACCGTACGATCGATCCTGGTGCGGGAGCGCAACAAGCTCGTCTCTTCTTCGGCGATGCGAAACCCGCGCATGAGCGACACCGAGGTCGAGGCCATTGCCGGCATGCGCAGCGTCGACGACGAGGTGCTCCGGCTGATCTCGATGCGGCGCGATTGGATGTCGAAATACCCCATCATCATCGCTTTAGCGAGGAATCCGCGTACCCCGATAGGGGTTGTCGTCGCATTGATCAATCGGTTAGTGTTACGTGATTTGAAGGCTTTAAAGGACGACAAGGGGGTCAGCGACGTCGTCCGTAGCATGGCCCGCCGGCTCTTCGCCCAACGGCACAAAGACTCCTGATCGGCATGAAACCCAATTACTACGAGCTTTTGCGGGTGGACCGCTCGGCCAACGAGCGGCAGATACGCGACAGCTTCCGCAAGCTCGCCCGTGAGAAACATCCCGACCGCTACAAGGGTCCCGACAAGGCCGACGCGGAGCGGCAGTTTCAGACGCTCACGGAAGCCGTGAACATCCTGACGAATCCAGTACGCCGCAAACAATACGACGCCGAGATCGCCAGCAGCAGCGGCGGCGGCACCGTCGATTTCGCGCAGATCGCCAAGGCCTACGTCAACCAGGGAGCCAAGGCCTTCAACGCCGGCGACATCGCCACGGCGTACGAGAACTTCGACCTGGCCGTGAAACACAATGCGAACGACACCAAGGCGCTGCACTACCTTGCGCTCGCCGCCGCGAGGATGCCGTCGCACCAGCGCCAGGCCGTGCAGGCGATCGAAGCCGCGGTTCAGAAGGAGCCGGTCAATCCGACGTTTCTGAAGGACGCCGGTATGATCTGCGCGAACGCGGGGATGAAGGCGAAAGCGGAGCGCTACCTCGAAGAAGCTCTCAAGTGGGATCGTGAGAACGCCGAACTGCTGAACGCATTGGCGAAACTGCGGCAGGGGCGGCCGGAAGCGGGAAAGGGGTTCACCCTGTTCAAGAAGGGGTGACGGGGGGATGGAGCTGAAGGCATACGGTCTCACCCACGTTGGCCGGCAGCGTCAACACAACGAGGACTCGTTCCTCGTTGAGAGTGACGCCAGGCTCTATCTCGTCGCCGACGGCATGGGAGGCCACGCCGCCGGGGAGATTGCCTCCCGCATCGCGGTGGACTCGATCTCCGAATTCGTCCTGCACACCAAGGAAGAAGAAGGGACCTGGCCGCACGCGTACGACGAGCACTACAAGCGGCTGACCAACCGGCTGATGGCCGCCGTCCGGATCGCCAACACGCGGGTGCTCGAGGCGATGCGCAAAGACGCGCGGCTCCGCGGCATGGGCACCACCGTCGTGGCCTGCCTCGCCGACGAAGAGACGATGTCGGTGGCGCATGTCGGGGATTCGCGCGTCTACCTGATCCGCGACAACCAGCTGTCCCGCATCACCAACGACCACTCCTGGGTCTTCGAACAGGTCCAGGCCGGCATGCTCACCGAAGCCGAAGCGGAAAAACACCCTCTCCGCAACGTCATCACCCGCGCCCTCGGCGGCGCGCTGCAGGTCTCTCCCGACGCCTCCGAGATCGAGATGAAGAACGGCGACGTCTACCTGCTCTGCTCCGACGGCCTCACTGGCATGGTTCCGGAAGATGAGATCCTGCGCCTCGTCACGAAGAACGAAGGCAACCTGGAGCAGGCGTGTCAGGAACTGATCGACACCGCGAACGAGCGGGGCGGGATCGATAACATCACGGCCGTGCTCGTTCGCGCCGAGTAGGGCAGTGGCAGCGAGTCAATGACACTGTCATTCCGAGCCGGCGGAACCCCGGAGGGGTGGAGCGCGGCGAGGAATCCCCCGCCCGACCCGGGAGTGCGGGGGATCCCTCGCTGTCCTGCGCCGCTCCGCGGCTTCGGCAGCT
>JADGOA010000381.1 GCA_017883215.1 Thermoanaerobaculia bacterium
CCGGCGCGCCACTCCGCGACGGTGAGCAGAAACCCGAAGGCGGACGGGTAGCGCTGGGCGAGCGGCAGAATGGATTCGACTGTGTGCGTGGCGATCTCCCCGAGCTTTTCCTCTCCCAGGAGCAGCGCGTGCCGCAGGAGGACTTCGCTGAACACCGAGTTCCCCGCCGGCGTGGCGTTGTCGAAGAGGTCCTTCGGTCGCGTGATCAGCTGCTCGTGATCGACCGGCGTGTCGAAGAAGCCGCCGGCGTCCGCGTCCGGAAAGCGTTCCAGAACGTTCGCCACGAGCTTCTGCGCGGCATCGAGCCAGCGGCGCTCGTGAAGCGCTTCGTAGGCCAGCGTCAGCCCCCAGGCCGCGCCGGCGTAGTCCTCGAGAAGCCCGTTGATCTTCGCGTGGCGCATGAGGCGCCCGCGATCGTCGATTCGGGTCAGCAGAAAATCGGCGCTTTTCCGCACGACTTCGCCGTATCGGCCGAAGGCAAGCGAGACTTCGGCGAACGCGGCCAGCATCCATCCATTCCAGCCGGAGAGGATCTTGTCGTCACGGCCCGGCCAGACTCGCCTGGCGCGGACGGCGTAGAGCTTCGGCCTGGCGGTGGCGGCGACCTCGCTGAGGCGATCGATGGAGATTCCGAGCTCGGCGGCGACTCGCTCCGGCCCGCGCGGGATGTTGAGGATGTTCGTCCCTTCCCAGTTGCCGCGGTCGGTCACGTCATAGAGAGCGCAGAAGATGCGGCCCTCCTCGTCGCCGAGGATGCCGAAGATCTCCGATCGGGACCAGACGTAGAACTTCCCTTCTGCGCCTTCTGAATCAGCGTCGAGAGTGGAATAGAAGCCGCCGTCGGGCGAGGTCATCTCGCGCTGGACGAAGTCGAGCGTCTCGGTGGCGATGCGCGCGAAGAACGGCTCGTGAGCCCACTGCGATGCATGCGTGTAGAGGCGGGCCAGCAGGGCGTTGTCGTAGAGCATCTTCTCGAAGTGCGGGACGAGCCAGCGGGCGTCGGTGGAGTAGCGATGGAACCCGCCGCCGACGTGGTCGTAGATCCCGCCGAGTGCCATTTTCACGAGCGTGTTCAGGATGACGTCGCGGTACTTCGGTTCGGCACGCCCCTCACCCGGCCGGCTTTCCTCGCTTCGCTCGTCGGGCCGGCCACCCTCTCCCGCCGGGAGAGGGGCGACATGAGCCGATCTCCACGCCACCTGCATCAGAAATTCGAGCGCCATCGCCGGCGGAAATTTCGGCGCCGTGCCGAAGCCGCCGTTGACCGGGTCGTAGTTTGCCCTGATCTGTGCGGCGGCGCGATCGAGCGTTTCCCGTTCGATCGGGGCCGTGCCGGCGGCCGCCTGCAGCGACGAGGTCACGGCCTTCTTCAGCTCGTCGCCTGCCTGTTCGACGTCTTTCCGCCGGGAGCGGTACGTCTCCGCGATCTGCCGCAGCACGCTCTTGAAGCCTGCCGCGCCGTGCCGGTCCTCGGGCGGAAAGTACGTCCCCCCGTAGAAGGGCCGTCCGTCCGGCGTGAGGAACATCGACATCGGCCAGCCGCCGTGGCCGCTCATCAGCTGGACGGCCTGCATGTAGATCGAATCGATGTCGGGCCGCTCTTCGCGATCGACCTTGATGGAGACGAAATCGGCGTTGAGGAGCGCCGCGATCTCCTCGTTCTCGAACGACTCCCGCTCCATGACGTGGCACCAGTGACACGCCGAATAGCCGATCGACAGAAACACCGGCTTGTCCTCCCCGCGCGCTTTGGCGAAGGCCTCTTCGCCCCATGCGTACCAGTCGACAGGGTTGTGCGCGTGCTGAAGCAGGTAGGGGGAGGTTTCGTTGGCGAGGCGGTTGGGCATTACTAACTCATCGCTACGCTCGCGCGCCCGCCGGTGCGGCACTGCGGATCGTCTCCAGCAGTTGCGGGGGGAAGGCGCGCATCTCGAAGTACTCGCTCTCGAGCTCTTCGATCTGGAAGCGGTCCAGGCCGGAGTTGGAGAGAAAGTCGTTGCGCAGCTTGGAGTCCTGCTCGTCGATGATCCGCGGCAGCAGCTGGTTGATGTAGAAGGCCTCCAGCCGGATCTTGGTAATCACTTCCTCGAGAACCGACTCATCGACCGATTCGCGAAGGTCCTTCAGTTCCGGGTCGTGATCGATCTCTGAGCGGATCTCGCGTCGGAACGTCTCTCGCCCTTCGGCGGTGTTCAATTCGAGGTAGAAGTTCGACATCCGCCGCCGGGCCAGGTTGTAGACGGCGAAAAACGACCGCTCGCTGCGGTTGAGCGAGCTGATCGACTCCGCCACGTCGGCGATGGAGGCCTCGTTGCTGTCGAGTCCAAGCATGCCGACGGTCAGCGCGTACAGCTTCTTCTTGCCGTAGGCGAGAGCGTATTCGTTGGCGATGATCGGTTCGGTGAAGAGCTGCTGGAACAGGCCCCGGCGCAGCTTCTCGAAGACCTGCATGTTGCCGAACAGCGAGCGCACCTGTTCCGGCGAGAGCTCGACGTCGTCCATGAAAGCGAGCTTGTTGATGAGCGTGCTGGTGTGGTCGATGCGGTCGAAGAGCGTTACCAGCTCGCCGAACGATTCCAGCCGCTCGTAGTCTTCCTCTTCGCGTCCGATCTCGTCGATGAGGCGGCCGGTCTCGAGCAGCACTTCCTCGAAGGTCTGATCGCGGTTCGCGGCGGCCTTCTGCTTGTTCTCCATCAGCTGCACGAGGTCGAGCGAGGAGAGCTTCCGGGTGATGCCCTTGCCGAGGAGGAAGCTGACCAGGATCTCGCGGGTGGTCTGGATGTACTCGGGCTCGTCCTCTTTGGCCACGAAGGCGCGCGGCTCCTGCAGGAGGATGTCCTCCAATGTGTCGAAGATCGAGAGCGGGACTTCGTTGCGCAGGGACAGCGTGCGCAGCCGCATCAGCCGCGCGCGCGCCGAAGGATTGATGATCGACCCGGCGCACGAGGCGAGGATGCGTTTGTACTCGTCGATCAGTTCCTGGTTGTCGGGATGGTGATAGATGACGTCGATCTGGATCCGCTCGCGCTGGTACGGCTCGATGCGGTCGAGGTCTTCCTCGTTTGCGGACGGCGACACTCCCGTGAGCGACCGCTTCTCCGCGTAGGCCTTGTGACAGGCATCGGCAAATCTCTGGTTCGCACGATGAACGACGCGCACGAGCGTCAGGGTCGTTTCCGGTTCGCCGAGGTTCTCCAGGATCTCGTGAGCGAGGGCGAGGAAGTTTCCGCCGCCGACGCGGCCCGAGCGCTTCAGCAGCTTGCCGATGCACTTGAGCGTCGCCTCCTGACGGTCGGCGGTGTCGCGGTAGCGCTTGCGGTCGTCCAGAAAGAAGAAGTAGTTGGCGACCGCGTTTCCCTGCAGGAAGAGATTGTCGTAGCTCTCGAAACCCTCGGTGTTGAGCGTGAAGCGCAGCTCTCTTGTGGTCGGGTCGGTGGTCGCGCCGAAGAGCACGAGCCGGTTCACCACTTCGTCGTTGAGCAGGTCCCCCACCGGCAGGTGGCCGCCGAACATGTCCTCGCCGCATATGCCGCCGTTCCCGCGGAAGCGCACTCCTTCCGGGTTCAG
>JADGOA010000382.1 GCA_017883215.1 Thermoanaerobaculia bacterium
CACGCTGTACGAACGTCCGCGGGGCGAGGGGATGCAAGGGGAGTGGGGTACCGAAAAACCTGCTCGTTTCTTTGTGATTTCCGTGCTCTTCGCCGTCGTCTCGACCCCACTCCCCTTCATCCCCTCGCCCCGTGCGGATCTGTTCAGTGCGGCGGTTCGATTGCGAGCACGGGGCAAGGGGACCGGGACGCGCCGTTCTTTCCGCGAGCCGGCGGTGTTCAGTTAGCGCGTACGGGCATGCGGTTGCGATCTCGAGTGGGGTCGCTCTCTGGCCACGGAGTCACGCGGTCGCCGGGTCGCCGGGTCGCCATGATGACCCGGTGACTCAGTGACTCGGTGACCTTACCGGCTACTCGCTGTCCGTTGCCGTCCCGCTGCCGAATTTCTTCTTCAGAAGGCCCGGCAGGACCACGATGGCGATCAACAGCACGGCCACGACCAGCAGTCGCTTGAGAGCATCCCCTTCGCTCATCGTTCCGTTGAACAGCGAGTCGGCCGAGTACGCGAAGATCATGTGCGCCGGCAGAGTGCCGACGAGCGTGCCGAAAAAGTAGTCCCGAAATCTGACGCCCGCGACACCCGCTCCGTAGTTCCAGACCGCGAACGGCGGCCCTGGGATCAGTCGGACGATCAGCATCGTCTTGAACCCGGCCGCGGCAATCTGACGTTCGACCATCCGGCCGGTCCGTCCGAATTTCTGAAGCACTCCTTCCCCGATGAAACGGCCGACGAAGTACGAGATGCACGCGCCGAGCATGCCGCCGCACATCGCGTAGAGGGTGCCGAACTTCCATCCCCACACCACGCCCGCGGCGATGATGAAAATGCTCGCCGGAAGCGCGAAGATGCAGCCGACCGCGTACGACACGACCAGCAGGGCCGGGCCGAAGCGGAGGCCGCGCATGTAGTCGACGCCCTCGCGGATGTGCTCGCGCGTCATGTACTGCCGGGCCGGAGTGAAGTACAGCGCCACGACGGCGCCGATGATCACCAGCAGAATCGCGACTTTGATCGCGTTGCGGACGGTCATGAGCGGCGCAGTCTACCGAGTTCTGCCGTCGATGGCCACGACCGAGTTTCCATAGGTGGTCGACGAAAGGCCGAGCGAGCGGAGCACGACGTCGAAAGCCTTTCGGCACGGAACGCCATGGAAGAGGAACGTCCCGTTCCCCTGCACCTGCGGGTCGATCATCAGGTTCCGGATGCCGCACTGCTTCTGCATCGAGGCGAGGATGGTCCGCACGTCGGCATCCTTGACGTCGAGTGTGACCGACGGCTCTTTGGCATCGCGGATCCACAGACGCCCCTGGTCCTCGACCAGCAGCACGTGCGCAGCGGCCACGATGCCGCGGAGAGCGGCGTCAGGCGTCACGCGCGTCGCGCGATAGCTCACGATGGGGTCATCGCCGAGGAGCCGATCGACCTCGCGACCTAAGAACGGCTCCAGCGCGCCGACAGCAGCCGACAGCGGCTCGCCGGCGATCGAAACGTCCACCGTGCTCTTCTCCGAGGAGCGCACCGATACGGATGCGAACGACGGCAGCGCGCAGCCGACCAGAGCCATGACGACAAGGAACCGTCTCACGAGGGGTTGAACAGCATTCGGCGGCGCCGTCATCCCGGAGTGCGGACGTCCTCGTCCGCACCGATCGGACGTCCTCGTCCGATCGGTTCTTCGACGCGCCGGCAGATTCACCGCCGGACGAGACGTCCGGCGGCTGCGGGCGAGGACGCCCGCACTCCTACGCCATCGACTCGACGATCATGGCGATGCCCTGACCGCCGCCGATGCACGCGGTAGCGAGGCCGTATCGCTTCTTGCGGCGGCGCAGCTCGTACAGGAGCGTGATCAGAAGCCTCGTTCCCGACGCACCGAGCGGATGCCCGAGCGCGATGGCGCCTCCGTTCACGTTCAGCTTGTCCATGTCCACGCCCAGCTCTTTCACCACGGCGAGGATCTGTCCGGCGAATGCTTCGTTGATCTCGATCAGGTCGATGTCGTCGAGCTTCATCCCGGCACGCTTCAGCGCCGCCTTCGTCGCCGGAACGGGACCGATGCCCATGATGTCCGGGTCGCATCCGGTAATCCCCCACGACACGATCCGCCCGAGCGGCTTCTTTCCCTTCTTCTCGGCGCTTTCCCGGCTGGAGACGACGACCATGGCCGCCCCGTCGACGATTCCGCTGGCGTTCCCGGCGGTGACGAAACCCTCCTTGGCGAAGGCCGGCTTGAGCTTCGCCAGCCCCTCCATGGTCGTGTCGGGACGCAGGTGATCGTCGGCGGTGAACTGCTCGCCTTTGCGGCCGACGGCCACCGGCACGATCTCTTCCTGCAGCCAGCCACTCTTCACGGCTGCGGCGGCACACTGCTGGCTGCGAAGTGCGAACTGGTCCTGCTCCTCGCGCGAGATGTTGTATTTCCGCGCCAGGTTGTCCGACGTCTGGGCCATGTACAGGCCGGTGAAGGTGTCGAGCAGCGCCACCATCAGCGAGTCCTCGAGATTCCCTTGACCGAGGCGGAGGCCTTTGCGCGCGCCGCGAATGACGAAGGGCGCCTGAGACATGTTCTCCATGCCACCGGCAAGGATCGCCGATGCCTCTCCGAGCTCGATCTGCTCGGCGGCGGCGACCACCGACTGGATGCCCGATCCGCAGAGGCGGTTCAGAGTGAGGGCCGGCACGTGCTTCGGAACACCGGCTTTGAGACCGACGTGGCGCGCGCCGTAGATGGCGTCACCCGAAGTCTGCATGGCGTTGCCGACGATGACGTGGTCCATCTCCTCGGGCGCAAAACCGCTGCGCTCGAGAGCCGCCTTCGCTGCCACGACCGCGAGATCCGTCGCGCTGATGTCACTGAATGCGCCGTTGTACTCCGCCATCGGAGTGCGCGCGCCGTCGACGATTACGATGTCTTTCATCGTCCTATCCTTTCCGACTGCAGACTGCTTGAAGGCATGAGGCACGAGGCATGGGCATGCGTGGGGGCCGCCGACTCATGCCCCCATGCCTCATGCCCCGTGCCTTCGTAGTTACTTTGCGAATCCTCCCGGCAGCTTCATGCCGAGGTTCTTGACCAGGAACGCCCACGCATCGGCAGTCTCCTCGATCTGCTTCGATGTCGGTTTGCCTCCACCGTGACCGGCGCGTGTCTCGATCCGGATCAGGACCGGCGCCGTGCCAACCTGTGCCTCCTGGATTGTGGCGGCGAACTTGAAGCTGTGGCCCGGTACGACGCGATCGTCATGGTCGGCCGTCGTGATGAGCGTCGCCGGGTACTTCGTTCCCGGTTTGATGTTGTGATACGGCGAGTAGGCGTAGAGCGCCTTGAACTGCTCGGGATTGTCGGACGAGCCGTAGTCCTCGGTCCAGTAACGGCCGGCCGTGAACTTCTGGAAGCGCAGCATGTCCATCACGCCGACTGCGGGAAGCGCCGCGCCGAAGAGGTCCGGCCGCTGCGTGATCGCCGCGCCCACGAGGAGGCCGCCGTTGCTGCCGCCCTGGATCGCGAGACGCGCCGGGCGCGTGTAGCCGTTCTTCTCGAGGTACTCCGCGGCGGCGATGAAA
>JADGOA010000383.1 GCA_017883215.1 Thermoanaerobaculia bacterium
TGCTCGCAGCCTCCGAGGCCGCGCTCCGCGGCGCGCAGTGGGAGACGGGGAAGAACGTGGCTGTCTTCGAAGATGCGTAGGGGAGCGAGTTACTCAGTTACTCAGTTGTACGGGGGTCACCGGGTTGCGAGGTTGCGAGGTTGCGCTGAACGTGCCGCAGCCCGGACTCGCGCCGGATGTCGCGCTCGCCGTAGGGCACGGCTGCGCCGTGCCGAACTCCCGTGGGTGGGTGGAAATCGTGGCGACGGGCACGCGGTTCGGCACGGCGCAGCCGTGCCCTACGGCGAGAAGCAACTAGCAACTCCGCGAAACCACGTCCGCTCGCTGCCGATCATCATTGGCAACCAACCTGCTTGGAGGCCGCCATATGCGCTGGATACCCGGGAAAGTCAGCAGTGACATCGAAGATGAACGCGGATCGAGCGGTGGCGGCTTCGGCATCGGCGGTATGCCCATCGGTATCGGCGGCGCGGTCGTCCTCCTCGTGCTGAGCCTTCTGTTCGGACGCAATTTCTTTTCGCTCATCGGTGTGGGGCCGTCGCAGACCGCGGCGCCCGCGGGACCGGCTACCCCGGTTGCGGAGTCGCCGAAAGAGCACCGCGAAGTACAGCTCGTGTCGTTCGTGCTCGATGACGTGCAGTCGACATGGGATACGCTTCTCCCGCAACAGACCAACGCGCAGTACCACCACGCCAAGCTCGTGCTCTTCCGTGACAGCCTCGGGTCGGCGTGCGGGTATGCCCAGAGCGCCATGGGTCCCTTCTACTGCCCGGAAGACGAGAAGGTCTACGTGGACCTGTCGTTCTACAACGAGCTGAAAGATCGCTTCGGCGCTCCCGGCGAATTTGCGCAGGCCTACGTGATCGCTCACGAGGTCGGCCATCACGTGCAGAACATCCTCGGTATTACCAGCCAGGCCGAGGAGGCCATGCGCCGCGATCCGCAGCATCGCAACGAGTACTCCGTCCGCCTCGAACTGCAGGCCGACTGCCTCGCCGGCGTGTGGGGCCACTCGGCGAATCAGCGCGGCAAGCTCGATTCCGGTGACATCGACTCCGGTCTCGGCGCAGCGGCGGCAGTCGGCGACGACCGGCTGCAGCGAATGGCCGGGCGTCACGTGAATCCCGATTCGTTCACCCACGGCTCAGCGCACGATCGTGCGCAGTGGTTCAGGCGCGGCTTCGACGGGGGACGAATCTCCGACTGCCAGACCTTCGGCGGACGGTGAGGGTGCCACAACCCGGAATCGCGCGTCTGCGATCGTCGTTCGCTCCTTCGATGGACTGTCGATCCGGCTGTGGTGCCTGCTGCATCGCGCCATCGATCTCTTCGGCCATTCCCGGCATGCCGGACGGGAAACCCGCCGGCGTGCGCTGCATCCACCTGACGGACGAGAACCTCTGCGCGCTCTTCGGCCGGCCGGAGCGCCCTGCCGTTTGCGATCGGCTTCGCGCGTCGATCGAAATGTGCGGCACGTCCGCTGAAGAAGCCCTCGCGTACCTGGCGGACCTGGAGATCGCTACCCGACAGGCCTGAGTCGACGGACAGCCGTCACGGCGCGGGCGGGAGTCGCGGGATTCGATGCGCGCCCTTTGGTGATGTCGGCGCACGCCGCGGCTTCGCCGGCGGAAGGATCGCGACCGCTTCCCCGGCTGGTTTGGCACGAGCGACCGCGCGGGCCGGTCCTGGCTCGGCTTCGCCGATGTAGATCATCTTCACGCCGTGCTCGAGGTACTCGCGGCGGGTGAGGGTGCCATTCACGAATGACGCGTCGGGAGATCGATAGACGTACGACTCGCCGCGCGCATTGGTCTCGACCAGAACCCACGAGCCGATGAGCGCGGCGCGGAGGTACTCCACGGCGGCGGCTTCATCGCCGGGGGCTACGACGACGCCGGCGAGAGTGACGTTCGCGGCCACGCCGTTGCGGTCGACGACGATCGTGCGGACGTTGGCGATTCCGACGACGCGCACGAGCGGCGCGGCCTTCCCGGTGGCGCAAATGAGAATCGAGATCATGAGAGCGATTGTGTGTTTCATGCGTTCGCTGCGGTGCCGGTTGATGGAGTGACGGCGTGAGGAACGCGAACGCGCTCGGGTGGGTGCGAATAGCATATAGCACGCCACGATGCCGTGCGAGAGTGAATCGTGGAAAGTGCCTGGCGTGCGCAGCGCCGCGTCCGCAATTCCGGTGGGCGGAGGGCCGACGAGAGCTGCGGGCGCGCTGCTGCGCGCCCCTACAGGATGGCAGGCTTGGCTCGTGTCATTAGAACCCGCGCACCTATAATCGCCACATGAACAAAGCATTGCTCTGTCTCCTGCTGGTTGCGCAACCAGCTCTCGCGCAGCTGCGGCCGGTGAACACGTTCTCGATCGTCGCTCGCGATCCGGTCACCGGCCAGTTCGGCGTGGCGGTGCAGTCGCATTGGTTCGCCGTCGGCCAGATCGTGCCATGGGCGGAAGCGGGAGTGGGGGCGATCGCCACGCAGAGCTTCGTCGACCCTTCCTACGGGAAGCTCGGCCTCGACCTGCTGCGCGCCGGGAAAACGGCCCCCGAGTCGCTGCGCGCACTTCTCAACGGCGATCCGTCGTGCGAAGTGCGGCAGGTCGCCATGATCGACGCCGGCGGCAACGTGGCGACGTTCACCGGTAATCGCGACATCCTCGCCGCCGGAGGCATTGCCGGAAATGCGAAGAGCACCAGCGCGGTGACCTGTGGCTCCGCCGGCGGAACGATCGCCATCGGAGGCGACTTCGCCGTGCAGGCGAACCTCATGGCCAACGACAAAGTGTGGCCGGCGATGGCCAAGGCCTATTCGGAGGCGAAGGGCGATCTTGCCGACCGGATGCTCGCTGCGCTGGATGCCGCGCAGGGGGTCGGCGGCGACATTCGAGGCAAGCAATCAGCGGCACTGATCGTGGTGAACGCGAAATCGTCCGGCCGTCCCTGGCAGGACAGAGTCTTCGACCTGCGCGTCGACGATCATCCTCTCCCTCTGGTCGAGCTGCGGCGGCTGGTGGCGCTGCAGCGCGCCTACAACCACATGAACGCCGGCGACCTCGCTGTGGAGCACAACGACAACGAGGGGGCATTGCGCGAGTACAGCGCCGCTGAACAGATTGCCACGTCGACGGCCGGGATTCCGCAGAGCCGCATTGCAGAGATGACCTACTGGCACGCCGTGGCGCTGGTCAACATGAAACGAGTGGAGGAAGCGCTGCCGCTGTTTGCGCGCGCATTCGCTCTGGAACCCGGCTGGCGGGAGCTGACTCCTCGTCTGCCGCGCGCGGGGCTGCTCCCCGATGACGCGAAGTTGATCGAGCGCATCGTGAAAGCGGGGTCCTAGAGGATCCCGCGCAACTTCAGTCCGGTCCGGGCGGTGGTCACGTCGAAGATGCGGATGAGGAGCTCGCTCACGCTTCTAATGACACGCGCCAAGCCTGTCATCCCGTAGGGGCGCGCAGCAGCGCGCCCGCAGCTCTCAACGGGAGAGCGGGCGCACTGCTGTGCGCCCCTACAGCATAACGGGTCATTTCCGCTCCACCGGCG
>JADGOA010000384.1 GCA_017883215.1 Thermoanaerobaculia bacterium
CGGGCGGATGAACGACTCGCCGACGGCAGTGTCGAGGAAGATGAAGAGCGGCGAGTAGTAACCGGCGACGTCGAGGAAACCGACGGGCTTCCGATGCATGCCAAGCTGCGCCCAGGTCCAGATCTCGAAGATCTCTTCGAGCGTGCCGAGCCCGCCGGGAAGAGCGACGAAGCCATCGGCGAGCTCCGCCATGAGGGCCTTGCGCTCGTGCATCGTCTCCACGATCCGCATGTCGGCGACGCGCGCGTGGCCGACTTCGCGGAGCCAGAGACCGCGGGGAATCACGCCGATGACTTCACCGTGAAGGCGAAGCATCTCGTCGGCGAGAATGCCCATGAGGCCGACGTGACCGCCGCCGTAGACCAGTCCGAGGCCGTTGTGCACGAGGGCGTCGGCAAGATCGCGCGCAGCTTCGGCATAGTCGGGCCGCGCCCCCGAATAGGACCCGCAGAACACGCAGATGCGTTGCATGAAGGAAGAGTCTATGCCCCTGGACTGCGGACGTCCTCGTCCGGCGGTGTCTGACAGGTGCGCAGTGCGCGGTGGGCAGTGGCGATATGCACGCGCCGCGGATGGACACCACTGCCCACTGCGCACTGCCCACTGATTCAGAACGTCCTGCGGTACGTGAAGATGAACGTCTTCGCGGCGCAATTGCGCACCGGGGCGATGAACTTGGCGGATTTGATCTCGCGCTCGGTGAGGAAGCCGAGAGCTTCGTCGCCGGTGGTGTTCTGGACGAGCTTCGTAGAGCTGACGTTGCCTTTCGGGTCGACGGTGGCATCGATCACGATGAGGCCGTGCGCGGCGGAGTCGGAGAGATTCGGCGTCGGCGTCTGGGCGAAGGCGAAATCAGAATCGGGCTGGCAGCTCCCCTTCTTTCTCGATACCACCTTCTCCCCTTCGCGCTGGAGGAAGCGCGAGGAGGCCCATCCGGTCTGCCCCGTGGCGAGGCGGACTTTCATCCAGCTCTCGTTGGCTTCGAGGAGCGTCAGCCGGTCGCCGCGCTTGACCTGAGCGATGACATCCGCGGCGGTCGCAGCCTCACTGCGCACGTTCAGCGCGCTCGCCGTGACCTTGACCATCCCGATCGGCTTCACCTCGGCCGGTGCGGGGGCGGGTGCGGGAGCCGGCGCCGGGGCGGGCGGCGGAGCGGATTGACATGCGGCGAATACCGCGAGAGCCGCGGCAAGCAATGTGGCACAGACACTCCTGTCTGTACCCTTCGAGCGAGCAGACGAATTGCGTTCGATGTTCTTCATTCCAATTGCCGGCGGGATGATACGACGGAGTGCGGGGGTCTCGCCCGCCGCGATCCGGCGTCCCGCGCCGGATCGCTTTGACGAAAAGTCGCCGGGCGCGGGACGCCCGGCGACGGCGGGCGAGACGCCCGCACTCCTAGTGGCCCAGGATCGACCGCACTACCTCCCCCGCACGCTGCGCCGCGCCGGACGGATCGCCCTCGCTGATGGCTCGGACGATCGCGCTGCCGACGACGACCGCGTCGCAGTGGTCGCGAAGCATGGCGTAGTGCTCGGGGCGGGAGATGCCGAAGCCGACGGCGAGGGGGTTGCGCACTTTGGCGCGCACTTCGTCGAGGCGGGCGACGAGCGAGGGATCGAGGTCGCGGCGCGTCCCGGTCACTCCGGTGGTCGACACGTAATAGACGAACCCTTCGCTGGCGCGATCGATCGAGGCGAGGCGCTTGTCGCTCGATGTCGGGGCGAGGAGGAAGACCGTGGCGATGCCGTGGCTGCGCAACTTGGCGCGGATCTCCGCCGCCGATTCCGGCGGGAGATCCGTGAAGAGGACCGCGTCGATGCCGGCGTGGGCGGCGTCCTGCGCGAACCGCTCCACGCCGTAGCGCATCACCGGGTTCACGTACGAGAACGCGATCAACGGGATCTGGCTGGTCTCGCGGATGCGGCGGGCGATGGCGAAGAGATCGTTCGTCGTCGCCCCGCGCTCGAGCGCGCGCTGGGCCGCGGCCTGAATCACGGGGCCGTCTGCGATCGGGTCGGAGAACGGGACCCCGAGCTCGATGGCGTCGGCGCCGGCGCGCTCGAGCTCCTGCACGATCTGCGGCGTAGTCGCGACATCGGGATCGCCGCAGGTGACGTAGGCGATCAGGCCGCAACGGCGCTGCTTTTCGAGGGTCCTGAAGAAAGACTTCAAACGATTCATCTTTTTTCCTGTCGATTCGCGCGAGATTCACGCCCCTCACCCGGCCGCGCGCCCCTTACCACCGCCCGCTCGCGGCCACCCTCTCCCGGCGGGAGAGGGAAGACAAACCCTCCCTACGCGCCCATGGCCGCAATCTGCGGGACGTCTTTGTCACCGCGGCCGCTGAGGTTTACGACGACGACAGAGTCGCGGGCGATCGCGTTGCCGTTGCGCAGGAGCCAGCCGAGTGCGTGCGCCGACTCCAGAGCGGGGATGATTCCTTCGCACTCGCTCAACTTGTGAAAGGCCTCCAGCGCGAGATCGTCGCTGCAGTCGTGGTACTCGATGCGGCCGATCTGCTGGAGGTAAGCGTGCTCGGGACCGATCGATGGATAGTCGAGGCCGGCCGAGATCGAATGCGTCTCGGCGATCTGGCCGAACTCGTCCTGGAGGATCATCGAGCGCGTACCGTGGAGGACGCCGAGGGCGCCGCCGGAGAATCGCGCGGCATGGTCGCCGAGCTTCGGACCGCGCCCGCCCGCTTCGACGCCGACGAGCCGGATGGAGGCGTGCTTCAGCATCTCGTAGAAGAGGCCGATGGCGTTCGACCCGCCGCCGACGCAGGCCACCGCCACATTGGGCAACATGTTGACCTTTTTCCGAAGTTGCCCCAGCGCTTCGCGTCCGATCACCGACTGGAAGTCGCGGACGACCATCGGATACGGGTGCGGCCCCAGGACGGAGCCGAGGATGTAGTGCGTGGTGCGCACGTTCGTGACCCAGTCGCGAATGGCCTCGTTGATGGCGTCCTTCAGCGTGCGGCTGCCGCTGGAGACCTGGACGACTTCCGCGCCGAGGAGACGCATGCGGAAGACGTTGAGCTCCTGGCGGGCCATGTCGACCTCGCCCATGTAGACGACGCACTTCAGGCCGAGAAGCGCGCAGGCGGTGGCGGTGGCGACGCCGTGCTGGCCGGCGCCGGTCTCGGCGATGATCCGCTCCTTCCCCATCCGCTTGGCGATCAGCGCCTGTCCGATGGCGTTGTTGATCTTGTGCGCGCCGGTGTGGTTGAGGTCTTCGCGTTTGAGGAACAGTCGAAATCCGCCGCACATCTCTGCGAATCGCTTCGCTTCGGTGAGTGGCGTCGGACGGCCGACGTACTCGGTGAGGATCTCGTCGAGCTCCGCGCGGAACGAGCGGTCCTTCTTCAGGTTCTTGTACGAGGCCTCGAATTCGTCGAGGGCGGCCATGAGCGTTTCGGGGACGTAGCGGCCGCCGAAGTCGCCGAAGTAGCCGTGGCGGTCGGGAAGGGGTCTGGTTCGTGTTTGTGTCATTGTTTTTCAGTTCTCGCGGACTGCGGGCTTCCAGCCCGCC
>JADGOA010000001.1 GCA_017883215.1 Thermoanaerobaculia bacterium
TTTCTGGTTTCTGGTTTCGGAGAGATGGCCGAGTGGCTTAAGGCGCACGCTTGGAAAGCGTGTGTACGTTAACCCGTACCGTGGGTTCGAATCCCACTCTCTCCGCCACTCCGCCGGCAAGACCGCGGGAATCGAAAAACCTGGCGCGCGGGATTTTCGGCTCTCCATTTCTCATTTTCCGTGTCAGGTCCGCTGGGATGAGCCCGGGTCCTGTGCAGCAGGCGCACCGAACCTCGTCAGGTCCGGAAGGAAGCAGCGATAAGGTGCTTCACCTGCGTGACACAGTCAGGCCTGGGCTCTTCCGAGCGGACCTTTTTGTCAGCGTGTGGCGAGTCGCGAGTGGCGAGCAGGGGAACGGCCCGACGGGCAACCTACTCGCTACTGGCTACTCGCTACTCGCTATACTCACCCACCCATGTCTTATCAGGCCCTCGCGCGGAAGTACCGGCCGCAGCGCTTCAGCGACATCATCGGTCAGGACACGATCGTCCGGACGCTCCAGAACGCCATCGAGAGCGGGCGCATCCACCACGCCTATCTTTTCTCCGGCGTTCGCGGTGTAGGGAAGACCACCGGGGCGCGCATCCTGGCCAAGGCCCTGAACTGCGTCCACGGACCGACCATCGAGCCGTGCAACGAGTGCACGGCCTGCGTCGAGATCACCGAGGGCATCGATCTGGACGTGCGTGAGATCGATGCCGCGACGTATACCGGCGTCGACAACATCCGCGAGTTGCGCGAGGCCACGCAGTTCCAGCCTGCCCGCGACCGTTACCGCATCTTCATCGTCGACGAAGCGCACATGCTCTCCACGCCTGCGTGGAACGCGCTGCTGAAGATCCTGGAGGAGCCGCCTGCGCACGTCATTTTCATGTTTGCGACGACCGAGGTGCACAAGGTGCCGCAGACGATCCTCTCCCGGGTGCAGAAGTTCGCGCTCCGGAAGATCACGCTCGACGAACTGATCGCGCGTCTCGACGACATCGCCGGCAAGGAAGGCATTCAGACCGACCGCGTCTCGCTGGAGATCATCGCCCGCAGGGGCGAGGGAAGCGTCCGCGACGCGCTCTCGCTGCTCGATCAGGTGATCGCATTCAGCGGCCGTTCCATCACGGCAGCCGACGTGGCTACCGTCCTCGGCCTTTCGGAGACGATCTTTTTCGCGCGGATCGTGGCCCTGATGGCCGACGGCGACCACTCCGGCATCCTGGAAGCGCTCCAGGAAGCGGCGGACATGGGACGCGATTTCAAGATGCTGTACCGCGACCTGCTCGGCTTCGTCCGCAACCTGCTGCTGATCGCCGGCGGGGCGAACGAATCGATGCTGGCCGCTTCGCCGGAGGATCTCGTGACGATCCGCTCGGTCTCGGACAGCTTCTCGTACACCGAGATTCTGCGCATCGCCAATCTGCTGCTGCGCGACGACGAGACGGTGAACCGAGCCGAGCATCAACGGCTTGCGGTCGAGATCGCGCTCCTGAAGGCGGCCACGTTTCCGCGGCTGCGGGCCGTGGAGGATGTTCTCTCCGGCAGCGCCACGCCGGAGCGGCCGGCGCCAGCGGCCCGCCGCAGCGCCCCACCTGCAGAGTCGGCACCTCGTCCGCCCGCCTCCCGCGCCGCTGCATCTCCCTCAGCGAGATCTCAGAGTGCGCCGGCTGCAACGAAGGCCGCCGCAGAAGCTCCTCATCCGGTTCCGGAGGGCGCCGCCGACGTTTCCGCACTGATCGCGCGCCTTCAGAAGGCCAAGCCTCTCATCGCGACGTATCTCAGCAACGCGATCAGCGTGCGCAGGCAAGGCGGCCGCATCGCCTGGACTTTCGACGACTCGTTCTACGCCGACGCCGTCTCCGACGCCCGCGCCACGATCGAGCCGATCGCATCGGAAGTCTTCGGTGAGCCCATCACGATCGAAGCGACGGCCGGTTCGCCTGCGCCCGCGGCGCGGCGCGCCGAAGACAAGCCCTCCGCACTCCGTGACGATCCCCTCGTCCGCGCGTTCCAGAAGCACCTCGGCGGCGAGATCGTCGACTCGAAAAAGCGTTAAGGAGACTCCACATGAATCCCAAACAGCTGATGAAACAGGTTCAGCAGATGCAGGCCCAGATGCAGCAGCGCATGGCCGAGCTGCGCGTCGAAGGAAGCGCCGGCGGCGGAATGGTGAAAGCGACCATGAACGGATCGAAGGATCTGCTGGCCGTTGTCATCGACAAGGAAGCCGTCGATCCGAACGACGTGGAGATGCTCCAGGATCTCGTCGTCGCCGCAGTGAACGAAGCCGCCCGAAAAGTCGACGAGGAAATGCAGGGCCAGCTCGGCGCCATGACCGGCGGCATGAATATTCCGGGCCTCTTTTGACGAGCGAGTGGCAAGTAGGGAAACCGGCGTTCTCTCCTACTCGCTACTCGCTACTCGCTACTCGCTGAAAAATGACAGCTCCTCCCTTAGCGAATCTCATCAACGAGCTCACCAAGCTGCCGGGTGTCGGCGGCAAGTCAGCGTCACGTCTGGCGTACTGGATCCTGAAGCGTTCACCTGGAGAGGCGGAAGCGCTTGCTGCTGCCATCCTCGACGTGAAGCAGAAGATCTTCCGCTGCTCGATCTGCAACAACATGACGGACGTGGAACCGTGCGCGATCTGCACCGATTCGCGCCGCGATCCGACCGTCGTTTGCGTGGTGGAGGAAGCCTTCAACATCGCCACGATCGAACAGACGCGCGAGTTCAAGGGGATGTTCCATGTCCTGCTCGGCGCGCTGTCGCCGCTGAAAGGGATCGGACCGCAGGATATCGACGTGGCCGGGCTCGTGAAGCGCGTCCAGGGGGGCTCGGTGCGCGAGGTGATCATCGCGACCAACCCGAACGTGGAAGGGGAGGCCACTGCGCTGTATATCGCGCAGCAACTGCGGCCGATCGGCGTCAAGGCGACACGGCTCGCCTTCGGGCTGCCCGTGGGCGGCGATCTCGAATACGCAGACCAGGTGACGATGGCCAAAGCGCTCGAGGGTCGAAGAGAGATCGGGTAATGGGCAGTGCGCAGCAGGCAGTGGGCGGTGCGCAGGGGAAGACCGTTCCACTGCGCACTGCCCACTGCCCGTCGCGCTAGGTTCCTAAGTGTTTCCTGTGCTATACATTGCCGTCCGTTCCACGGGTACTGGTGACATCGAATGGCCTCTCCTGATCTCGTGATGTACGAGGAGGAGTACCAGCAGATCAAGGACACGCTTCATCGTCTGCAGGTCGACTCCAACTCGAAAATCGTCTTTCTGGTCGACAAAAACGGCCAGCAGATCGCCTCAATGGGCGACATGCAGGGCGTCGACGCGACCTCCCTCGCCTCGCTGACGGCGGGGAACGTCGCCGCGACCGACGGACTTGCCAAACTCATCGGCGAAAAAGAGTTCTCCATCCTTTTTCACGAAGGGGAGAAGGACAACATCCACATCTCGCTGGTCGCCCAGCGAGTGATCCTCGTCGTCATCTTCGACGAGCGATCGTCACTCGGGTTGGTGCGGCTGCGGGTCAAGAAGGCCTCGGTTGAGCTCGAGCGGACATTTGAGGTGCTGCTGAAGAAGGCCGAAGCGGACCGGGGCAGTCTGGCAAATCGCTTCGACTCGCCGTTCGCTGAGATCACAGACGAGGACATCGACAGCCTCTTCAGCGAATAGACGCAATGACCTTCATCAACTACGCCGCGCGGGAGATCAACTGCAAGATCGTCTACTACGGCCCCGGCCTGTGCGGTAAGACGACCAACCTGCAGTGGATCTACGACAAGACCAATCCCCAGGCGAAGGGGAAGCTGATCTCGCTCGCCACGGAAACCGATCGTACGCTGTTCTTCGACTTTCTTCCCCTCGACCTCGGTACGGTCCGCGGATTCAAGACCCGCTTTCACCTCTACACCGTCCCCGGCCAGGTGTTCTACGACGCCTCGCGCAAGCTGATCCTGAAGGGCGTCGACGGCATGGTGTTCGTCGCCGACTCGCAGGAAGCACGCATGGAAGCGAACGTGGAGTCGATCCAGAACCTCGACAGAAACCTCAAAGAACAGGGCTACGACCTTCAGACCGTGCCGTATGTCCTGCAGTTCAACAAGCGCGATCTGCCGACGGCGCTGGCGATGGACGAGATGTATCGGCAGCTCAATTTCAAAGGGGAGCCAACCTTCGAAGCGGTGGCCATGAGCGGGACCGGCGTCTTCGACACGCTCAAGGCGATCGCCAAGCTCGTGTTGCTCGAGCTGAAAAAGAAGTGATCTCGCGACCGGCGATGCTCGCCCGCCGCATGATCGAGTACTGAGCGGAGCAGGAGCCGCTGACCGGCGTCCGCGCGCATGGCCAGAGAGCCGACGCGCTGAGCCGTTCCTGTTTGCGACCACTCCGACGATAGAATCGCCCCAAATGCGTCAGGGTTTGAACATCGTCGCCATCGGCGGCGGCACCGGATTGTCGACCCTTCTCCGCGGATTGAAGACGTACGTCGGCGCGGAAGGGGCGTGGTCGATCGCACGGCTTGCTGCGATCGTCACAGTCACCGACGAGGGCGGATCCTCCGGTGTGCTGCGGCGGCAGTTCGGGATGCTCCCGCCTGGAGACGTCCGCAACTGCATCGTCGCTCTCGCCGAAGAAGAGCATTTGCTGTCACAGGTATTCAACTACCGCTTCGCCGAGGAGTCGGAGTTCAAAGGGCATTCGCTGGGCAATCTCCTGCTGATGGCCATGACGGAGATCACCGGCAGCTTCGAGGACGCGGTACTGGCGGCCTCGGAAGTCCTGAACATCCGCGGCGAGATCTTTCCCTCGACACTGCAGGATGTGCGGCTCCGCGCGACGCTGGAGGACGGCACGGTTCTGATCGGCGAGGTTGCGATCAGCGGCTCTTTCCTCGGAGAAAAAGCGAGCACCAAACCGCGGCATGCACGCATCGCCACCGTCGCCATCGATCCACCTGACGCGGCCCCGGTTCAGCGGGCCCTCGATGCGCTCGCTGCAGCGGACCTCATCATCATCGGGCCGGGCTCGCTCTACACTTCCATCCTGCCGAACCTCGCCATCCGTCCGCTCGCCGAGGCGCTGCGGAACTCGCGGGCGTTGCGCGTCTACGTCTGCAACGTCATGACACAACCCGGCGAGACCGACAATTACGCGGCGCAGGACCACCTCAACGCCATCGTGGAGCACGCCGGTCTCGTCGTCGACGTCATGGTCATGAACGGGCGCAGGCCATCCGATGCGATCGTCGCGGCATACGCGGTCGAAAACCAGCATCCCGTCGAATTCGACGCTGCGAAAGTGCACGAGCTCGGCGTCACGCCTTTCTTCGGCGACGTCATCGCAGAGGGGAATTACGTGCGTCACGATTCGCCGGCGCTGGCAGATACGATCTTCCGGCTCTACGACCGCTACGGCCGCGCCAGAGAAAGGATGCGGCGAAGCGAAGGATGAGCCATTGGGCATGACGCCTGACGCAGTCACGGCGCTCAGGAGTCATGCCTGATCCCTCATCCCGGGAGCTCACATATGAACGAGAACCTCGAAGTCATCATCCTCGCGGCCGGTCTGGGCACGCGAATGAAGTCGGCCACCATCAAGATTCTTCATCACGCCGCCGGCCGCCCCATCATCGATTACGTTCTCGACCTCGCGGCAGAAGTGTCCGGCCGCAATCCCATCGTCGTGGTCGGGCATCAACGCGAAGCCGTTCAGCAGGCCATCGGCGACCGAGCGCGGTTCGCCGTTCAGGAGCAGCAACTCGGAACCGGGCACGCCGTCATGCAGGCGGCGCAGCTCCTGGAGAGCGAACACACTCCTGGCGGCACGGTCCTGATCCTCTCCGGCGATGTGCCGCTCACGCGCAGAGAAACGCTGCAGTCGCTCGTCGAGCAGCACCGGCGTGAGGCGAACGCGCTGACACTGCTGAGCATGAAACTCGATCAGCCGGCCATGTACGGCCGGATCGTGCGCGACGCCGACGGCACCGTGATGCGCATCGTGGAAGCGAAAGATGCCAGCGACGCGGAGAAGGCCATCCAGGAAGTGAACGCCGGGATCTACGTCTTCGACAGCGCGGACCTGCTGGCGAATCTCCGTCAGCTGTCGACCGACAACACTCAAGGCGAGTATTACCTGACCGACCTGATCGGCATGATTCGCAACGCCGGCAAGCGCGTCGGGGCGGTCGTGGCCGCAGATCCGGTGGAAGCGCTGGGCGTGAATTCGCGAGGCGAGCTGGCGATCGTCGAAGCCGAAATTCAGAAGCGGGTCGTGCAGAAGCTCATGACCGAAGGAGTGACGTTCCGCAATCCGACGACCGTGGTCGTCGACTCGACCGTGAGCATCGGCGCGGACTCGGTGGTCTATCCGTTCGTCACGATCGAGGGGACGACGCGCATCGGCGAGCGTTGCGTCATCGAGCCCGGCGCGCACCTGATCAACGTGACCATCGGCAACGACGTCCACGTGAAGACCGGCACGGTAGCCGAGGAGAGCACGATTGCCGATTCGTCGGTGGTCGGGCCGTACGCCCATCTCCGCCCCGGCACGAAGCTCGGCGAGCACGTGAAGGTCGGCAACTTCGTGGAGACCAAGAAGGCCGTGTTCGGCGCCGGCGCGAAAGCGTCGCACCTCTCGTACATCGGCGACGCTGAGATCGGTGCGGACGTGAACATCGGTGCGGGAACCATCACCTGCAACTACGACGGCGTCAACAAGCACAAGACGGTGCTCGAGGACGGCGTGTTCATCGGCTCGGATACGCAACTGGTGGCGCCCGTCAGGATCGGCCGCGGCGCCTATGTCGGCGCGGGATCGACGATCACCATGGACGTGCCGGCGGATGCTCTCGCCCTCTCGCGCGTTCCCCAGAAGATCGTCGAGGGCTGGGCAACGCGCCGCCGTGAAAAGCTGAAGAAGCCGAAATAGCGCCATTTGCCCGCTATGTCGGCTGCTGAAAGACCTGCAGGACGCGCTGCTGCGCTTCGCTGCGTTCACGTCCGCTTGCAGCCGCCTAACGATCGGCGCTCAGGGCTTCGGCCCTGGCGGGCGGGAGAAGCTCCGCCGCCGATCCGCGGATCAGGTCGACCCGCATCCGACCGAAATCGATGATGACCCGGAAGTTCTTCAAGAAATTTTCGCCGATGATCCCGGCGGCGTTTTCGTGCTCACCCGACGCGTACATCGGCAGCGACCGAAACGTGCCCGCCCATGGATGGATGCCGATCTCCAGGTTGTCGATTCTCGCACCGCGTTTCTGTGAGCCGCCGAGTCCCTGCAGCAGCGCCGAGTGAATACGCGGCGTGATCTGATCGATCGGCAGATTCATCAGCTGTCTCTCGTTCAGGAACGTGATCTCGGATCCGGTGTCGAGCACGAACAGGAACCAGCCCCGGCGATTGATCGTCCCGCGGATGAATGGTCGGAAGCTCTGCGTGAACAGGTTCTGATCGGGTGCGGGTCTGCGATCGCGGGCCGTGAGGGGCGTGAACGTCACGACGTTGCGGCGGAAATCGAGATCGGTTCGAAACTCCTTCAGAAAATTGGCGCCGAGGAGGAAGTCGATCTTGAACTCCCGCCGTCCGTTCATCACAAAGCGCATCTTGTCGTCGGGCATGATCGCCACGGGCACGTTCTCCACGACGATGTCGCCGAGGGTGAGCGAGTCCAGCATTCCGAACTGCACCGTGATCGGCTCGCCGAGAAGCCCGTAAAACGTCCCCTGGATGTCGCCCAGCCGCCGGATTCCGAGATCGTCGGCCAGTCTCCGCGACGCGATCGAGAGCACCGCACCGGAGTCGATGACGGCGTTCACCGTCTTCCTCCCGTTCACCCTGACGTCGATTCGCGGAACGTCGGGTCTGGAGCACTTCATGGCGATCTCAGAGGAGGACAAACCCGAGAACTTGTACACCTGAGACGTCGCCAGCGCCGCCAGATAATCGAGGTGCCACTGCTTCACGCCCATCCCGTGCGAGTTCGCCGCCTCGGCCCAGTCGAGGCTGGACGCATAGTTGTTCGAGAGATATTCGAGCTCGGAGAGCGACCACTCGAGGCGGGCCAGGGAATCCCGTGTGGGATTGAGTTCCAGCGCCGCGCGCAGGTGCCGGCGCGCCGCATCGTAGCGCGCCGTGGCCAGCTCGGCGTTACCCAGTGCCGCCAGCTCCTGAGCAGACTTGCGGCTTCGCCCCTCCACCACCGGCGTGAACTCGATGGCCCGGAGGTAATCGGATTTCTTGATCATCGACTGCAGGTCCGACCCGCGATCGATCTGTAGAGGGTTGAGGAGGAGCGGTGCGATTGAGACGTCGGAATAGAGCGAACATCCCGCCAGCAGCACCAGCAGGAGAACCCGGGCGGCCATGCGAACGACAGTCATGCCTCTTGAATGTTACGCTGCCCGGACCTGCAGTGCTCTCCCGCAGGGCAGCTGCTACCACGCGGAGACGCATTCGCCACAGGCCTGTTGTGAGTTCGTCACAAAGCTGTGCGGCGACTGCGCTTTTCCACCAGAATTCCGAGCTCGCGTATCTGATAGCCGAGGGCCTGCCGCGAGATCTTCAGCACGGAGGCCGCGCGATTCTGATTGCCGGATGCTTCGGCGAGTGCACGCTCGATGAGGTCGCGGCGGAAGCGCGTAACTGCGTCCTGATATGAGCCCCGTACCGTCCGTCCCACCACGATGTCGCGCAAGCGCTCGGCGAGCTGGTCGATCCCGATCTCCTTCGCGTCGCCGGCGATCGCATGTGCGGCGCGCACGGTGTTCTGAAGCTCGCGAACGTTTCCCGGCCACGAATATGCCATCAGAATGGCCTCCACCTCCGGCGAGAAACGCGACGGGCCGGAGCGGTTCCGTTCGTGCTCCAGGGCGAGGAAATGCGTCGCCAGCGCCAAGACGTCGCTGCCGCGGTCGCGCAACGGTGGAAGCACGATCTCGATCCCGGCGATGCGGTAGTAGAGGTCTTCACGGAAGCGTCCCTTCTCGACCGCCTCGTCCAGCTTCCGGTTCGTTGCGGTGACGATGCGGACGTCGGCGGACCGCACCGACGTTTCGCCGACGCGCCGGAACTCCCCTTCCTGAAGGAACCGGAGCAGCTTGGCCTGCGCCACCAGCGGCATCTCGCCGATCTCGTCGAGGAACAGCGTGCCGCCTTCGCTCGCCTCGATCAGACCAGCCCGATCGCGATCGGCGCCGGTGAACGCGCCGCGGGCGTGGCCGAACAATTCGCTCTCCACGAGATTCTCGGGAAAGGCGCTGCAGTTCACAGCCGTGAACGGCTTCGAACGCCGCGGCGAGCCGGCATGAATGGCCTGCGCGATCAGTTCCTTCCCCGTCCCCGACTCGCCGAGGACGCAGACGGCCACATCGCTCCGCGCCACCAGCGCGGCCCGCTCCACCACGGCGCGAAGGGCGGGTGAATCGCCGATCACTCCAGCTGCCGTGGGGCGTGCGCGCACGAGCGCATGCTCCTGGTCGACGACCCGCTGCAGGCGGTACAGCTCCGCCCGCGTACGAAAGGCCGTTGCGACCGCTTCGCGCGCATCCTCGGACCAGGAGCCGATCCCCTCGATTTGCAGCAGTTCCCGATCGCTGCACGCAACCCAGTCTGGCGGCATCGCGTCCGCCAGCGCGTCGAGTTGCTCACGCCCGAGGTGCGCCAGGGACCCCATCTCGTTCCATTGCCCAAGCCGATTGCGGGAAACGTAGCGCCATGGTCTGCCCAACGCGTGCGGGGCGAAAGGGAATGGTTGTGTAGCGAGGGCTCGCAGAAGGCGAAGCTCCGCGTTGTCCTCAGCTCTTTCCGCGCCGCCGGGCTCGAATGAAAGCCGCATCTCCGCGGCTATCGCCTCGATCAAGCGCGTGAGCTGCGCGTCGGGTTTCCGTCGTGCGCGGCCGGCGGCGGAGCGGAACAGCTTCAACTTTTCCGAACCGGTGGCCGGGACGGGGGCGGCACCTCCGTGCTGCTCCCATTCCGCGAGGGCGCAACTGAAAGGGCCTTCGGGAGAAGCGACAGCCGAGCCTCTGCGCAACGCGTTCAGTCGCCAGCGATCGGCGAACTCCACGTTCGCAGGCTCACGGCTGACGCCCTCCTGCGGAGTACGGCCGCTGATCCAGGCCACTTCTTCGACGATCAGAGAAGCAGCGACCCGGATCGGCTCGTCGTTGGGCAGCTCCAGCAGCGCTGACGCCGCGCGCTGCGCCTCTTCGAAGCGGCCGCGCGAAAAATCGAGGTGCGCGGCAATGAGATCCAGCTCGGCGAGCCGCCGTTCATCCTTCGTACCGCCGTAGAAGTGGCGCAGGCGCATCATCTTCTGTGTCGCGTGCACCCACTGCCCGTCATCTGCAGCCAGGTAGGCGAGGAGAAAAAGCAGACCGCCGGCGGCGCGATCTCCCTGGGTCTCCTCCACTGCTGCGAGCGCCGCCAGTGCGGCGCTGCGCGATTCCGCCCAGCGGCCCGACGAGAACAACGCGAACACCTGGTCCATGAGCACATCGATGCGCTGTGTCGTTGCGGTGGCGGCGCCGAAAGCAGCACCAGTGTGAATCAACGCCTCGTCGATCTCTCCTCGATCGAGCGCGCGATACGTGGCGAGGCGCGCCGCGTAGTAGGAGCGCAATGGCGAAGGCGAGTCGGTCAAAACCTGATCGTCGGCCGTTGCTCCGGACAAGGCCAGCGCGTACGCGAGTTGCACCCGCTCGTCGTCGGTCTCTGCCGCGGCCGTGCGGAGAAGTTCGATCGCGGCCTCGTCGCGTCTTTCGACCGAGAGGATCTCCGCTCTCAACAGATCCGCTTCGCAGCTCCGCGGCAGCCGCTCCAGCCGGGCCAGGGCCGGTCCGTAGTCTCCGGTGCGCCGTTCGATGCGCGCCAGAACGAGCTCGCCGTCATCGCCATCGATCATCGTCGCGATGTCACGCGCGTCGCGATAGCGGGCAGCCCGGACCAGGGCGCGTGCGTAGCGCTGCAGCAGCGAATGGGACGCGGCCAGGCTTCTGCGCGGAACGGAATCGCACGCTTCGATCAGCGCCGCCTCGTCGCGCCAGTTCACCCGCTCGAGAATCTCGACGGCGCGGCCTCCCTCGCCGGCGTCGATGAGCAGGATTGCTGCGCGATCGACCGCGCCGTTGGCCTCAGCGACGGCAGCCGCAACGCGACAGAGCGCATGGCGCGATGACGGAGGAATGAGCTCCAACGCGCTCCGCCTCGCGACGGCGGAGACGAAGCGGAATTCAACCCCGTCGACCTCACTGACACCGGGAAACACGAGGTCTTCGAGCGGCCGCTCACATTGAAATTCGCCAAGAAACGACTCCGCTGTGGTGCGGTCGATGCGCTCGCCGAGGAGCGAAAGAGCCGCGAGGTACGACCGCAGCGGTTCGCAGATCTTTTGCAGCCGGCCATCGCCGATGGCAGCGACGCCGCGGTCGAGGAAGACATTGAAATCAGCGCCGGCAACAAAACGGTCCACCGCTTCGCGCGGTTCACTCATCTCGTCGATCTGTTTTTCGAGCTCCGTCGCCGCGCTGATCCGGGGCGCGACGACGTACCACCGCGTCCGCGAAAGCGCCGCCTGGGCGTCGGTCACGATCCAGGTCGCATCCCCGGCTGAGGCCAGCATTTGAACGACACGCGAAGACGCCGCATCGAACGAATCGTGGTTGGCGATCACGAAGACGACGTGCTGCGACGGCAGCACGGCGGCCACGCGCTCCACGATCGCCGCTTCGGTCGATCGGGCGAGATCGCTCACACCGAGGGCCTCCAGACCTGCCAGTGCGCCGTAGCGCACGATCGCGCCGCCGCGCAGAACGACCACCCGAAGTCCAGGGTCCATCGCCCCGAGCGCTTCCACGGCTTCGATGACCGCCGGGTCGCTGTACGTAAAGCGCGCCCGGCGTCCCGCGGCGATCTCGCGCAGAGCCTCGACTCCCGGCGCGAGCAGCGCGCCGGCGGCGCTTCTTCGAGTCCATTGCAGGTCCGCCGCGGCGTCCTGTCGAAGGCGACCGAAGGCCTCGATGTAAACCGATTCGGCTCGCGCCCATGACTGCCGCAAGACCTCCAGGGGCGGCGCGCCGATCACATCCGCAAATTGCTGGGCGACCGTCAGAACGGGCGGTGCCGTCGATGGATCGGCGATCGTCGCGGCAATTCGAACCAGACGGCAATCCGATCCGCGCTTCTGTACCACCACCCACTCGGCAGGCTTGAGCTCCCCGTCGGCGGCCCCGGCGAAGCGAAGGAGGCCCTGGTGCGCGGCGAATTGCGCAAGCAGCGACAAGCGATCGCGGCGGCCGAGCTGCCTGGCCCCGTGCAGCGGTATGGCCCGGAGCGACACGTTCCCGACGCCGTTGCTCCATGGCAGCGTGGTGTGGCGCAACACGGCCAGCAGGCAGCGGTCCCATTCGAACTGCCTCGGCGAAACGGTGATTACGACGCTCGCCCGATGCGAGCCACCTCTCATCGACATGCGACACCAGGCGCTCAGTGCGCCAGTTCCTAGCGAGAAGTGATCAGACGCCGATGCGTTTCGCCAGAGCGACAAAGCGCGGATCCGAGCGCAGGTTCTTCATGGTCGGGTCCACCTTCAGCCACACCACCGACTCCGATCGCTCGGAGTAGAGCATCCCCAGCCACCGCAGAGCCTCATCGCGATTGCCCAAGCCGGCGTTGACGCGGGCGAGGAAGAGCGGCGCGGCGTACCTCGATGAAGACGTCAGTTGTCCGATTGCATCGAGCGCTTTTTGCCGGTGACCGGCAATAGCGTTCACGTATCCCGACATTGAGAGGAGAACCGGCTTCTGGCCGTTGATGGAAACGGCCTTGTCGAGCAGCGCCAGGGAGTCGTCGTACCGCCCCTGCAGAGCGGCGATCTGACCGCGAAGCACGTAGGCGGAGACAGCCTTAGGGTCGAGCTGCAGCGTCCGAACGGCCTGTTGTTCGGCCTCCGCGAGCCGCCCTGCGTAGAAAAGCGTTCTGCCCACGTCCAGGCTGGCAGCGACGGACAGCGGGTCGAGCTGCACGGCGCGCTGTTTTTCTGCAATGGCCCGATCAAACTGCTGCGTGACGATGAGGATCTCCGCGTAGTAGCGGTGCGCCTCCGCGTCGTTGGGATTGAGCATCAGAGCCGTGCGGAACTCACGCTCCCCTTCAACGAAGTCCCAGTCGTACCACGTGCGCACCAGAGCCAGCGCAACGTGCGCATCCGACAAATTCGGATCGAGCTGCACGGCGCGTTCGGCGGCTTCCCGCGCCCGCGGCATGGCCTCCCGTGGCGGCATGTAGACGTTGGAAAGGTTGTAGTAGCTAGTGGCCAGGGCCGCGTAAGCGGGCGCGAAGGAACCGTCCTTGGCGATCGCTTCGTTGAAATGGACGATCGCTTTACGAAGCGATTCCTCGGTGTAGGCGTTGTAGTCGTACCGCCCGCGCATGTATGCCTGATAGGCCTCGCTGTTGACGACGGGGGCTCGCGCGATGCGCTGCCGTTCTTCGCCGGTGAGCTTGACCTGCAAGGCCTCGGAGATGCGCGCCGCAATCTCCTGCTGGATCGTGACCATGTCGGCCACTCCGCGGTCGTAATGATCGCCCCAGACCTGCGTTCCTTTGTCAACGTCCGTCAGAGCAGCGTGAACGACGAGGGTGTTACCGCGCTGCATCAGCTCGCCGGTCACGACTCCCCGGACGTGCAGCTCACGCCCGACGGCGAGCGGATCGATCTTCTTCCCTTTGTACTTCGCCGCGGTGCTGCGGGCGATGATCTGCAGGCGCGGGATCTGCGACAGCGAATCCCTGACGCTTTCGGCGATTCCGTCGCTCAAGTATTCGCTGGCCGGGTCCGCGGACGTGTTCTCGAACGGCAGGACCACGATCGTGTCGATCGGCCGCTCTCCAAACGTACCTCCGCGTCCGATCGCGTAAGCCACGAGCGAGACGCACAAGAGCAGAACCACCAGGATGGAGAGTTGCATTGTGGTAACCCGGCTTCCCAGCGGTCCGAGAAGACCGACCGATGAGCCTGGGCGCTCCAGCGGCAGTGTCGTCGTCATGTGTCCGGGCTGCCGCGGGACACCCGTCGCCACCACGCCTAACCTTTTCTCGAACTCCAGCTGACGCCGCAGCGTCTGCAGGTCCTCGAACATCTCCTGCGCCGTCGCGTAACGATTCGTCCGGTCTCTCTGTAACGCTTTCAGGATGATGCGATCGAGCTCCGGTGGGACATTCGCCACCAGGCGCGACGGCGGCTCCGGATCACGCGTGGCGATGGCGATCGCCAGATCGACAAAGCTGGCCGCCGTGATCGGCAGGTGGCGCGTGAGCATTTCGTACATCACTGCGCCGATGCTGTAGATGTCGGAACGCGCGTCCGGGGAGTAACCGCGCGCCTGCTCCGGCGACAGATACAGGAGCGTCCCCATCACTGCGCCGGTGGTGCTGTCGGTCATGTCTTCGCCGTCGAGCAGTTTCGCCAGACCGAAGTCGAGAACCTTGACGTACCCGTCCGGGCGGAGCATGACGTTCTCCGGCTTGATGTCGCGGTGAACGATGCCCGCTCCGTGTGCCGCCGCCATGGCACAGGTGATTCCGATCGAGGCGTCGAGCACCTCACCGATGGTCATCGGCTCCGGCGAGCTGATGCGATCGCGGAGTGTCGTCCCTTCGATGAACTCGGTGGCGATGAAATGACGGTGCGCGTCTTCACCCACTTCGTAGATGGTGATGATGTTCGGATGATTGAGCGCCGACGCCGCGCGCGCCTCGCGTTGGAAGCGTCGCACGCGCTCGGCATCCTCCGTGAACCGCTGAGGCAGGAGCTTCAGCGCGACCTTGCGATGCAGAGTGGCATCTTCGGCGAGGTACACCTCGCCCATGCCGCCGACGCCGATCAGACGATCCACGACATAGTGGGAGATGCGCTCGATCGACATGGGAATACGCGGAGAATAGCCGAAAACGGACCTGCGCAGTTACGGAAGTCCCTAATAAACTGCCCTGCCCTACAATGCCTCCCCCGGAGGAGCAGTGAACGACATCGAACTGGCGATAGAGGCCGCCCGCCGCGGCGCCGCGATTCTGCTGAAGTACTGGGAGCAGATCGGTAAAGAGGATGCCCACATCAAGGCCCGCAACGATTGGGTTTCCCGCGCCGACAAGGAAAGCGAAGCGGCCATCATCTCCCTCATCAGCGACAACCGCCCCGATGACGTCTTCCTCGGCGAGGAGAGCGGATTGTCCGCGGCCGCGGGCCCCAATGGCCGGACCTGGATCATCGACCCGCTCGACGGCACTTCGAACTACCTCCAGCACTTTCCGGTCTGGTCGATCTCCATTGCCCTGCGGCAACGGGACGAGGTGATCGCCGGCCTCGTTTACGAGCCGCTGCGCGACATTTTCTTCAGCGCCGAGCGCGGCGCGGGGGCGTACCGCGACGGCAAGCGGATGGAGGTCTCGACCCAGCCGGCGGTCGAGGGGGCGTTTCTCGCGACGGGGTTCCCATTTCGTGCGCAACAATTTGTAGCGACCTACTGTCGCATCTTCGAGGACGTGGTGTCGATCGCCAAAGGCGTGCGCCGCGCTGGATCGGCGGCGCTCGATCTCGCCTATACGGCCGCCGGCGTTTTCGACGGCTTCTTCGAGATGCATCTCGCACCGTGGGACGTCGCCGCCGGGTCGCTCCTCGTCACCGAAGCGGGAGGGCGAATCAGCGACTTCTCAGGCGGCCAACGTTGGCTGGAACGCGGGAACATCGTCGGCGCGCCGCCGGGCATTCACGAGGACCTGATCCGGATGATCGGCCGCCACGTGACCGAAGAGCAGCTGGACCGGCACCAAGCGAAGAAAATTTCTCAGCCGTGATGGGACCGAAGCTGCCACGCGACTTCTACATGCACGAAACCGTGCACGTTGCGCGGGCGCTGCTCGGCTGCGTCTTGTGGCGGCGCGTTCGCGGCCGCCTTCTCGCCGCCCGGCTGGTCGAGGTCGAGGCATACCTCGGCGCGAACGACATGGCCAGCCATGCCCGCCGCGGTCTTCGCTCCGAGCGCAATGAGTCGATGTACCTCGAGGGCGGCCACGCTTACATCTATCTCAGCTACGGGATGCACTGGTGCATGAACGTCGTGACGCAGGAAGCGGACATCGCCGAGGCCGTCCTTCTCCGCGCCGGTGAGCCGCTGCAGGGAATCGAGACGATGTGGAAGCAGCGCCCAAAAGCGAAGCGCGCGCGCGATCTGCTCAGCGGGCCGGGAAAACTGTGCGCGGGCATGTCGATCGACAAGAAACTCGACAGGGTGCCTCTCGACGGCGACCGCCTGTTCCTCACCGCGCGCGACGTGGTACTTACCGATGAGGACATCGCCATCTCGCCGCGCATCGGCGTCGATGGCGCCCCGGAAGCCGCTCATTGGCCGCTGCGTTTCTTTATCCGCGGAAACCCGCACGTGTCGGCATACCGAAATGTCTGATCACTACCAGACGCTGGCCGCGCGGACAGAGTTCCGCCACAAGATCGAACGGTCCGAATTCCTCGGCATCGCCATCCCCGTCGCGAGCGAGGAAGAGTTTTTCGACGAGCTGCACCGCATCGAAAAGCAGCATTTCGACGCCACGCACCACTGCTGGGCATTCCGGTTGCGCGCTGGCGAGGACGTGCGCGCGCGCAGCTCGGATGCAGGCGAGCCATCCGGAACGGCCGGAAAACCGATCCTCGTCGCCATCGAGGCAGCCGGGGTGTCCGACGTCGCCGTCGTGGTCGTGCGCTGGTTCGGCGGGATCAAGCTCGGCACCGGCGGCCTGTCGCGCGCATATCGGGAAACGGCGGCTGAGACGCTGCGGCTCGCACAGCGACTCGACCGATACGTCTATACGCGTTTTCGGGTGGTAGTCCCGTTCGATGCGTTCGGGATCGTCTACCGGCTGGCCTCTCCGCCGGACGTCGTCCTGCAAAAGGAGACCTTCGGTGAAAGGAATGATTTCGAGTTTCTCGTCCGGACCTCGGCTTCTGAGCGTTTCGCGGCGGCGCTGACGGAGCGGCGGCTTGAATTCGTCATCGAATGACGCAGGCAGCGGGGGTCATTCCTCCGCCACGGTGGTCCTGGCGATGCGATCGCCGGTCCGCCGTTTTCCACTGAAGACCAGCACCGCCTCGATGAGGTTCCAGCCGGGAATGACGATCGGAATGTTGCGGAGGATGGAGCGGCCGTATCCGCAGTGTTCCGAGTGCGGGGTCACGATTCGCAAGCCGAGTAGACGTTTTCCGGGGGAGCGGCCGCGGTAGCCGTCGCGCAAGAGCATCGCCGCCATGAGGACGGCAACGGCGACGTACCAGACGATCTGAATCGCCTTGACGGAGCCGCCGATCCAGGCCATCGCATAACTGGCGATTGACGCAGGAAGGATCAGAATGATGGAAACGGAGAGCGCGTCAGTCAGAAATGCCGCAATCCGAAGGAGCGTCGTCTGGGATGAGTCCATGCCGGGTGAAACTCTCTCGTGGCGAATCCGTAAGACTGCAGTGCAGGGTGTCTCATGAATATGCCGACACGCAACATCTTTTTGATCGCCGCGGTGACGCTGGCCGCCTCGTGCTCACTCGGCGGGCCGACGCACGACGAAACGATCAGCCGGACGTTCCCGGCGGCAGGCGTTCACCGTCTGGATCTACGGGAAGTCAACGGAAGCGTTGACATATCGGCTGGTCCAGCCGATTCGATCACGCTCGTTGCGCACGTTCATGCCCGCGGCCAGCAGCCGGACGCACGCAAAGACAACAAGGGATATTTCGAAACGAACCTCGACGGCGAAACGCTCGTCGTCGGTCGCCGGAACGAGCGGCGGCATGTCGGCTTCCCATTCGTTTTCTCGACCCACAACGTCAGCGTCGACTACGACATCCATGTGCCGCCGCAGTTCGATCTGGAGCTGCGGACCGTGAATGGCCGCATTGCCACGCGGGGGGTGGACGGCGAGACAGATGCAGTGACTGTGAACGGCGCGATTGACGTCGAGAGCAGCGGCATGCGCGAGCTTCGCGCTCACACCGTCAACGGCGGCTTGAAAGTGCGATTCATGCAGACCTTCCAGGGTGCAAATCTGAAGACGGTGAACGGCGGCGTGGTGGCCGTCCTGCCGCCGAACGCTTCCTTTGCCTGCGATCTCTCGCAGGTCAACGGCGATTTCGAGGCTTCCTTCCCGCTGAACATCCACTCGCATCCGGGCAGCCGGCGCGTTTCCGGCGAAGTGAACGGCGGCCGGTACGACCTGCGGATCGTGACCGTGAACGGCGACATCCGCGTGGAAAACGGCGCCGGCACGATGGCGGTGCCGCTACCACCGGCGGCGCCGGCAGGATCGACAGCGATGCCGGCCATGCCCGCACCACCGGCGCCGCCCGCGCCACCCGCGCCGCCGCACGGCTCGTGGGGAACCTAGGGGTTACCCAGCAGCTGCAGAGCCCCGTTGGAATGCGGGCGCCTCGCCCGCCGCGATCGGGCGTCCCGCGCCCGATCGCTTTCCTAGTCTCGGAGAGCAGCCGGCCGCGACGCCAGCACTCCTGATGAACGACAGCTGAGCACCTCAGGCCTCGCTATACTCGGTGCGATGGCGCCACGCGACCGCACCAACGCACTCCTCGCGGCTGCGCTTCTGATCGTCGTCACTCCGGCCGCGCTAGCGCCGATCTACAGCTACGATTTGTTCTGGCACCTCGCGGCGGGCCGGTGGATCGCCGCGCATCACGCGTTGCCGCTGACCGATCCGTTCGCGATCGGGAGCGACCGCGTTCCCTGGATCAACGGCGAATGGCTGTTCGAGGTTCCGCTTTTCTTCGTACATGCCGTCGGTGGCATCGCCCTCGTGGCGTGGTTGCGGGCGCTGATCGTCGCCACGACGTTCGCGGCCGGATTTTTCTTTGCTGCAAGACGCGGTGCCACCGGGATTGCGCTCCTCCTCGCTGCGCTGGCGTTCGCCGGCGGGAATGAGCGGCTCGACGCACGGCCCGGCACGGTGGCGGCTCTGTTCGTCGTCCTGGCAATCGCGCTGCTTGCGCAACGTTCTCGGGCCGCGACGATCGCGTACGTCCTCTTGTCGATCGCCTGGATCAACACCCACCCTTCCGCCCTCCTCGCCCCGGCATTCCCGGCGGCGGTCGCGCTACTGGCGCGCGAGAGGCGAGACGCGTGGATCACAGCTGCGGCGAGTGCAGCCGCGCTCCTCGTGAATCCCTTCGGCGTGGAGGCGATTGCGGCGCCGCTGCGCCTGACGGCATTCGCCGGGAGCGGGGCCTTCGTCAACGCGGAGTGGGTTCCGAGCCAACCGGCGGTTTTCCCACTCCTCTACGTCACCGTCGTCATCGGTGTCGTCGCGTTCGCCAGCGCACGCGATCGCCGCGACCACGTCTGGCGGATCGCGATCTTCGCGGTGCTGGCGTATCTGTCGATCGCGCACGTGCGGAATCAGGGGCTCTACTTCGCCGCGTTTCCGCTGCTCGTCGCGCCGATCGTCCGCATCGAGCGCGCGCAGCGTGCATTCGCCATCGCCGCACTCCTGCCGATTGCATCGGTTGCCGCTCGCGGCGACCACCGGCCTTCGCTGGTTGCGCATCGTTTCCCGGTCGCCGCCGTCGCCAGACTCCGGCAGACGAAACTCCAGGGCAACATCTACAACCCCGACCAGTTCGGCGGTTATCTGATCTGGTCCTTCTTTCCGCAGCGACGCGTGCTCACCGATGGCCGCAACGAGCTCTATCACTCGTTCCTCCGAGAGTACGCGGTTGCGCGCGTCGACAGCCGCGCCTGGCACGCACTCCTGCGCAAGTACCGGATCGATCTGGCGGTCGACGAGTATCGCGGAGCACTCGACGTGGTCGACGGCCGCAGCGGCCGGCATCAGTCGATCCCAGCCTCGCTGGCGTATTTCCCGCGACGTGACTGGGCGCTCATCGGATACGACGAGGCGGGGATGGTGTTTGCGCGCCGTGCTGCCTTCACACCCGCAATCGTCGATCGGTGGGAGTTGCGTGGCATCGTGCCGGACGCTAAACGCAGTCGCTGATCAGTTCACGAGGTCGCGGCAGGAGTGCTCGTCGAGCGCGGCCTCATCGGGCCAGCGCGTGTGCAGCACGCGCTCGAAGTGCGGGCGCACGATGCGGTCATAGCGCTCCTCGAATCCGGGGAACAGATCGAGGATTGCTTTGCGCGCGCAGCTCACGAGGGAACGCGCTTCACGGTGCGACACAGTAATGTCGGTACTGATCAGGTTGTGGGTCAGTTCCACGATCATGCGAATGCGACGAAGCCGCCGGCGTTCAAAGAAGGCGGATCGAGTTTCGGGGATGGCCTGGAGCTCGAATTTCGGCATCGTCTCGTCACGCAGCCAAACGCTCGGTCCCACGAGCGCATTCCGCACTCTTGTTACACATGAAGGCCGCCGGGGAACCTGCTGCGGGCAGGGAGCGGCGAGTGGCGGTTTGAGGAAAAGACGAGCCGTCGGAAGGACGGCTAATCCTCGCCGCCTACTCGCCGCTTGCTGCTCGCTGCCTCAGGCGTGCTCGCTGTCGCCCTCAGCCCAGATCTCGTCGGCGAGAACGCGCTCGATGCGCGATTCGTAGTAACGGATCGTGGCGCGGCTTACCGCGCGTACGGCGGCGTAGTTGAGCACTCCGCCGGAGACGGCGCCGACGATGGGAATCATCTTCGCCATGCGTTCCCTGGCGATGCGCGTTCCGATCTTCTCCGCGATGACGCCGCCCTCCATCGTCGCCGACTCGAGAACGGTGGCGATGCCCTGCTTGCCGACGCCGACGCCTGATGCGTACGCGAGGCATTGCAGCGCCTCGGAGAACCGCTCGCGCGACGATGGCTCATGACCGTACAGAGTGGCGATGCCCAGGATGAGGCGGAACTGTTGATACACGAGATAGGCGAGGTCGGCTCCCAGCGTCCCGATGGCGATGAAGCCAGAGGGAAGTCCGGTCACCGCACCGGCTGCGGCACAACGGATGGCCGTTCGGCGCGCCAGCGTACGGGCATAGTCTTTCGCCTCATAGTCAGGTGCGGCGGCCCGAAGCTCGTCCACTTCCTTGCGGATCTTGCCGGTGTCGATCTCTTCGAAAAGCGCGCGGAAGACTTCTTCCAGAACCGAGTCCGCTCGCTTCTTGAATGCTCGCGCTTTTCCCATGGTGATCGCCGCACTGATGACAGTCACTCGGACTTGCTCCCGCTCTTCGACTCCGGTTTCGACTCCGGTTTCGATTCGGATTTCGACTCGGGTTTCGATTCCGATTTCGATTCGCTGGAAGTCGATGACTTGCTCGGGTAGTCGGTCTTATAAAACCCTGACCCTTTGAATTGAATCGCCGGCGCGGAAAAGAGTTTCTTCATGTCCCCGCCGCATTTGGGACAGTGCGCGTACGGCGGATCAGAGAACTTCTGAATCACCTCGACCCGCTCACCGCACTGCTGACATTGGTATTCGTACAGAGGCATCGCCCTGCCCTTCCATTCGACGCGAACCTGAACAGTGCACGCAGAACGCCGATTTCAACCGGCGAGCCGAGTATAGCGGCGAGGCCAGCGGCAATCGATGATGCGCGTACCAATGGGCGGTGGGCAGTGCCAGCAGACTGCCGCGCACTGCCCACGTCCACTACACAAAATCACCTCGACAAAGGCGAGATCTTCTCGTGCGAGCTGGCTTCAGCGGCGATCAGCACTCCGTCGCGGAAGTAGACGCCGGCTACCCCGCCTTCGGTCGTGCGGTAGTACCACGACTCGATTCGGGCATCGCGGCGATGCGTGGCGACCTTCCAGCCGGGGATCGGCTTTCCGAGCAGCTGCGAGACCTGCTTCTGCGACATCCCCTTCTCGAGGGTGGAGAGCTTCTGCCGTGACACGGTGAGGCGCTCAGCCGCGAGTGCCAGCCCGCGGCGGGCGTCCTCGTTGTTGGAGTCGTTCGACAGGACGGCGCGATAGAAGCGGATCGCATCCTGGTAGCGGCCGAGGCTGGCGAGCTCGGAGGCGAAGTCGAGCTGGATGCGCTGGTAGACGGCGCGGGCGCGGCTGTGCGTGGGGTGCTTCTGGACGAAGGCGCCGAGGGTGTCGGCGTAAAGCTGCTTTTCGTTGGTGGAAGCGGTCGCGGCGGCTGCTGCCTTCTTGCGGTGAAGGACGTGCAGCCAGTCGCGTTGGGGCTCACCTTGATCGGATCGGGTGCCGCACGATGCAAGGGTGACTGCGGCGAGGGAAACGAGGAGCATGCGTCGCATCGGCGAGACCTTAACACGCCGCGCACGATTTTTCGTGCGCTGGCGCACGTCGAGGAAAGCGAGTAGCGCGTCGCGCGTGGCGTGGTCGGGGACGGAGGTCCATGCAGTTCGTTGTCGGCTTTCGTCGGCCTTACTTGCGACTCGCTACTCGCTACTCGCTTCATCGTGTTGACTTTACTGGGTGCCGGTCCAATAATCCCGATGCCTTACCAGATCATCAGGATACGGGTCAACCTACACCATCGGAGGGAGTTATGGCCGTGAGGGGCGAGGAAGTCGCGGGCTCAATCGAGGCGCACGTACGCGAGTCCATCGAGCGGATGGTGAGCGAGATCCGCTCGTCTGTGGAGGACGTTCGCGGTGTCGTCGACTCCCAGCTCAAGGCCGCCCTTCAGAGCATTCAGGCTGACGTCAATGCCGTGTCGTTCCTGCCGTTCGTCCAGAAATCGATCTCGGAGCTGGAAGAGGCGTTCGCGGCAGCCAAGCCGGCGGCTGCGGCGGCAGGCGACGGTGGGCGTCTGAAACGGGCTGTGCAGGTCGTCGAGCAGGGCAAGTCTCAGGTCGACGTGCTCAATGCGCTCCTCGAGCAATGTCTCGAGTTCGGTTCACGCGCGGCCCTTCTGATCCTGCGCGGGGAAACGTTCAGCGGATGGAAAGGCGTTGGTTTCGCCGCACACGGCGGCAACGACGAGATGATCAAGCGTTTCAACGCCGCGCCGGGGCTCATCCCGCAACTCGACGAGGTCCTGCGGAACGAGCGCGTCGCGCTGTGGGACGGGGTCAATCTTTCGACGCGTTTCGGCGTCGGCGCCTCGGAGCGCGCCATCCTCGTGCCGATGGTGATCAAGGACAAAGTCGCAGCCGCTGTCTACGTCGATGCCGTCGCCGAAGAATCGGCGAAGCTCGATCCTGCGTCGATCGAGTTGCTCGTCTTCACCACCGGCCTGCTGGTCGACACGCTGGCGATCCGCAAGAAGTCACCGTCGCCATCGCTTTCGTCCGACAAGGCAGCCGCAGCCCAGCAGCCGAGACCGGCGGCCGCCGCGCCACAGCCGAGACCCGCTCCCCCCGCTCCGGAGTCGCCGCCAAGCGCGGAGTCGACCGTGGCGTTCAGTGCGCAGCAGATTCGCGACATGATGTCGACGCCCCAAAGGCCGGCCGCTCAACCCGTTCCGGCTCAACCTGTCCAACCTGTCGCACCGAGGCCCGTAGCGCCTCCGGCGCCCGTACAAGCGCCGGCTCCTCGCGCCGCCGCGCCCGTGACTGCGCACGCTGTCGAAGCCGCAGCGCACGAGGATCGGCCATCGACACAGTACATTCCGCCGGCGGGCGTCGTCGCTCGAGGGGCCGCTGCCGGCGCGCCGAGCGAGGACGTGAAGCGACACGACGAGGCGCGCCGCTTCGCCCGTTTGCTCGTCTCCGAGATCAAGCTCTACAACGAATCGAAGGTCGATCAGGGACGCAAGAACAAGGATCTGTACGAGCGGATGAAAGAAGACATCGATCGAAGCCGGCAGATGTACGACGAGCGCATTCCCGAAGAAGTGCGCAAGGCGTCGAACTACTTTTACGACGAGCTCGTCCGGATCCTGGCCGACGGCAACGCCGACGCGCTGGGGTTGTAGTCGACTTCTCGCGGTCCTGTGCTGAACAGGTCACGAGGTGAGCTCGTGCCTTTGACGTCAAGACCTCATGACCTCGTGACCGGAAAGCTTTCCCCTGCACGCTGCCCGTCCACCGGCTGGCAGTCTCTTCGCAAAACGGGCAACTGAAATGCCGCGACGTCTACGGCGCAAATGGCTCGTCCTGGGCGTGACGATCCCCATCGCGATCGGGTCGATCGCGCTGGGCATCTACTTCCTCGTTTGGGAGCGGAAGTCGCACGAAGAGACGCGTCAGCACGCAAAGCCCGAGGCTCCGCCGGATCTGCAGAAGCTTCGCAACACATATGCGGCCGGCCTGGAGGCGGTTCAACGCGGGGACGGCGTCGATGCCGTCAAACAGTTCAGCTCCTTTACCTTTCACGACCGCGCTGTCGAGGAGTACCGGCTCTACTACCTCGCCGTGGGCCAGCAGCTGATGCACGACGCCAAGCGGGCGCGCTTGACGCTGGCATTGCTGGAGGCGCGACAGCCGGCGTTCGTCTTCGCCGACGACGCCGGTCTGACGTTGGCCGGTCTCTACGGAGGTGTCGCGGACTGGCGCCACACAGCCGGCCAATACGCCGCGGTGGCGTCCCGGACCGACTCGCCCGCAGTTGCGGCCGCGGCGCGCTGGGGGGAGGTCGAATCACGATTCTTCAGCGGCGACGTCGCGGCATCGATCGCCGCGGCGCGCCAGATCGCCATCAAGAGTCCGCGATCATCGCAGGCCGCATCGGCACTGGGGCTGCTGCGCGGCATCGACGGCACCGGGCCGGACGGCATGGTGCCGTTCTCGCCTGCCGAGCGCCTGGAGCGAGCGGTCTCTCTTCTGCGCGATGGTGACCCGCAGTCCGCGTTCGGCGAGCTGAGCGCACTGGAGCCGCTTGCTCCCTCCTCGATTCGCGATGCCGTCCGACTCAACGAAGGCCTCGCCCTCAACAGCCTCCATCGATACGAGGACTCGAACAAGATTCTCGACATGCTCGCATCCGGCCCGTTCAGGATCGCCATTCCGGCGATCTACACCGCGTCGAAGAACTACCGAGCCATTGCTGCCTCCATCAATCCGATAGTCATAAAGACCATCGTGCAGCGAAAGCAGGTCGGCAAGCGGAAGGTGACGGTCGGCAAAGGGGAGAAGCGCCGAACGATCATCCGGCCAAGATTCGCGAACGTGAAGAAGAACGTGCAGCTCGTCGACCTCGCGAAGAAGGCGAAGAAAGACGAGGCCGACCGCCTGGCGACGGAACGGTTGAAGGACCTGCTGCAGATCGAGACCGTCGCGCCCGAGGTGCGGCTGGAGGTGCTGAAAACGCTGATCGGCATCACCGACGCGAAAAATCAGGATGCGTACGAACAGGAGCTGGTCGGCGAAGTGGTGAAGATCGATCCCTACGCGGATCCGGCTCTGCAGCACTTCTGGGACAAGGCCTGGGCGGCGTATTCCCGCGGTGACCTCAATGGCGCGAAGCCTCTGTTCCGCTTCATCGCCGACACCTACGGCAATCCGAACGTAAAGCGGCAGGCGGAATACTGGTACGCCAGAACCATCGAGCGCCTCGGTGCGAAGGAAGAATCGGCCGCGATCTACCGCCGGCTCGCTTCCGCACCGTACGAGGACATCTACTCCGTCCACTCCGTCGGCCGCGGCGCGCCCCGCGGCGTGGCCACGACGAATCCGCTGAAGATGAACCGTCCCGACTGGCGGGACATCGCCGAACAGACCATGCCGGGCGGCCTGCGGCTGGCTTACGAGCTGACGGCCCTGAACGACATGCGCGACGCGCAGCTGGAGATCCGCAAGAATGCGGGCTTCGTGAACCGGCACTTCACCAACGCGCTGCTGGCCGATCTGTACAACAGCGCCGGCAACGCCGACCTCACGTATCGAACCATCCGCGCCGCGTTTCCGCAGCTCGCCACCGTCGAACAGGACGCCGTCCCACCGTACTTCTTGAAAATCTACTACCCGGTTCGGTACGAGGACGCCATCCTGAAAGACTCGCGTCGATTCGACGTCGACCCCTATCTGGTCATGGCGCTCATTCTTCAGGAGAGCTATTTCAACCCCAAAGCGAAGTCGCGGGTGGGAGCAACCGGCCTGATGCAACTCATGCCCGGCACCGGGAAAGAGCTCGGCCAGAAGCTGCACGGCCGCTTCAGCATCACCCGCCTGAACGATCCTGATACGAACATCGAGCTCGGTACGTACCACCTGCGGCACATGATTCAGATCTTCGCCGGCCACGTTCCGCTCGCCGTGGCGTCCTACAACGCCGGACAGGGAAACGTTCTGAAGTGGCGGAGGGCGGCCGCTTCGAAGCCGATGGACGAGTTTCTGGAATCGATTCCGTTCCCTGAAACACGCAACTATGTCAAACGGGTCACGCTTCTCCGCTCGTCATACGCACGCATCGCGCAGTAAATGGAAGTGATCGGAAGTGATCAGTCAGAATACGCGGAAGCCACTGATCACCGATCACTGATCACTGATCACTTCGATGAACCAACGAATCGCCGCTTTCACCGGCTTCTCAGGCTCGGGCAAGACGACGCTGATCGTGGCTTTGATCGGGCGGCTGGTCGCCGATGGCCGCACAGTGGCGGCAATCAAGCACACGCATCATCCTCTGAACGAGGAGAACCGCGGCGACACCGCGAGGTTCCGGGCCGCCGGCGCCGAGCCCGTGATTCTGGCCGGCGATGGTGGTGGCGTGGTCTTCACGAGCGGCGGCACGAACCGCATCACCTACGGCTCGCCGGTGGACCTGCTACGGCATCTGGACACGGAGGTGGTTCTCGTGGAGGGCTTCAAATCATTCAGCGGCTGGCCGAACGTCGAGATCACAAGCGAGCGGCGACCGAGCGTCGAAGAGGTTCTGGCGATTCTCGATAGAATCTGGACCTCATGATCGCATCGACGCGGTACCGCGCGGTGCTGTTCGATCTGGACGGCACGCTGGTCGACTCGTACGCCGCGCTGGCCGAAGCGGTCAACTTCGCGCGCCGGGCGCACGGTCTCGAAAATCTCCGCGAGGAACGCATTCGCGAGTTCGTCGGCGACGGCCTCGACAAGCTTCTGCAGCGCGCTTTCGAAACGAGCGACGTTCCGGAATCGGTGCAGGAGGCGTTCGAAGCGCGCTATGACGAGATCTGCTGCAGCGAGTCGCGGGTGCTCGCGGACGTCGAATCCACTCTCGAGGAGCTCTCGCGCCGCGGTCTGCCGATGGCCGTCTGCACCAACAAGCCGACATCGTTCTCGGTGAAAATCCTCGACTCGCTCGGCCTGGCACGGCACTTCTGCGCCATCGTCGGCCCCGATCTCGCCGGCGCGCGAAAACCGGCAGCGCAACACGTCCTGCGAACACTGGAAGCGACCGGCTGCGCGCCGCGCCAGGCGCTGCTCGTCGGCGACATGCCGATCGACGTCGAGGCTGCGCGCAACAGCGGGGTCGACGTGGCCGTCGTGCCTACCGGATCGTCGACCGCGGAGCAGCTCAGGGCCGCGCGGCCGGACCACTACCTGGAGCGCTTCGCGGACCTTCTGCGCATTCTCCCGAACGGAGCCGCCCCTTGAGCGGCGGCATGGTGCCGCCACGCGCGCGCTTCCGATTCGTCTTCTTCGACGTCGACTCCACACTCGTGACGATCGAAGGAATCGATGTTCTCTCGGGCAACGACCCGGAGATCGCAAAGCTGACCGAGGCCGCGATGAACGGCGATATCCCGCTCGATCAGGTATACGGGAGACGGCTGGAGATCATCCGCCCGACCCGCCAGTCCGTCGAAGCACTGGGGCGGAAGTATCTGGCCTCACTCGTCGAAGGGGCCGGCGAGACGATTGCCGCTCTGCAGGACGCAGGCGCCTCCGTGCACCTCGTCACCGCCGGGATTGCGCAGGCCATCGCTCCGCTCGCCTTGGAGCTTGGGATCGCCCCGCGCGCCGTTCACGCCGTCACCCTTTCGTTTCGTGAGGACGGCTCGTATGAAGACTTCGACCGGCGATCGCTCCTGACGCGCCCGGGAGGGAAGGAGCTCGTCGTCCGCGACGTCCGCGCCCGGACCCACGGACGCGCGGCATTCGTCGGGGACGGAGTCAGCGATCTCGAAGCCAAGCCGGCAGTCGATCTCTTCGTCGGATTCGGGGGAGTTCACACCCGCTCGCGCGTGAAGGAGAATGCAGGGGTGTTTGTGGACGAGCCGCGGCTCACCGCGGTCCTGCCACACCTGATCGAGACCTGACGAGGCGGCGGACATGAGGCACGCGTCCAGCAGGGGACGTCCTCGTGCCTTCCACCTCCAGACGAGAGTGATGCCATGACAGACGACCTCTGCAGGTTCTTCGTTCCCGGGCCGACGTGGGTGCGTCCGGCCATCCTCCAGGAAATGATGCGGCCGATGATCGGCCACCGCAGCGCCGAGTTCCGCGACCTCTTCCGCCGCATCAACGCCGGCCTCAAGCCGCTGTTCGACACCGCACAGACCACGTTCGTCGTCACAGCCACGGGAACGGGAGTGATGCAGGCGGCGCTGGAGAACTGCGTCGCCCGCCGCGTGCTGGTGACCACCTGCGGCGCGTTTTCAGAGCGGTGGCTGGCCATCGCCGAGTCGCTCGGCTATGAAGCGGACCGACTCGACGTGCCGTGGGGAAAGGCCGTCGACGTCGACGTGCTGGCCGATCACATCGCCAGCCGTCGGGCCCGCTACGACGCCGTGACCATCACCTACAACGAGACCTCCACCGGAGTGACGAACGACGTGGCCGCCCTCGCGCGCGTCGTCCGCGAAGAGTCTCCGGACACGCTCATCCTGGTCGATGCCGTGTCGGCACTCGGCGGCATGCCGATGCATTTCGACGAGTGGGACCTCGACGTCTGCCTGGCCAGCGTGCAGAAGTGCCTGGCTCTTCCTCCGGGCATCACCGTCACCGCCGTCTCCGATCGGGCATTCGCCAGAGCGAAGAAGCATCCCTACCGCGGCACCTACTTCGATTTCGTGCAGTACGCAGCCAGAGCGGCGGAGGACAGCGTGCCGTCGACACCGTCGATCCCGCACTTCTACGGCCTGGCCCGTCAGCTCGACGACATCCTGCGAGGCGAAACGCTGGAGCGCCGCTTCGAGCGCCATCAGCAGATGCGCGACATCACCATCGAACGAACGTCTCACTTCGCCAAGCTGGCTGCCGACCGCGAGGTCGCTTCGCCGACAGTCACCGCGCTACAGCCGGTGAAGAGCCCGGACGTGATCCGCGCCGAGATGAAGAAGCGTGGCTACACGCTAGGCGGCGGCTATGGCGAATGGAAGGAGACGAGCTTCCGCATCGGACACATGGGCGACATCACCATCGAGTCGCTCGAGGCTATGCTCGACGCGCTCACTGAGGTCGCCGCGTCATGAGCGAACAGGAATGACCGCATGACCATTCACCGCGTTCTCGTCACCGACAGCCTCGCCGAATCGGGCCTGGAGATTCTTCGCGCCGCGCCCGACATCGATCTCGATTACCGCGCCGGCCTCAAGGGCGAGGAGCTCCTCCGCGAAATCGCCAGATCGGACGCTCTCATCACGCGCAGCGGAACGGCGGTGACGGAGAAGCTCGTCGGTGCCGGCAACCGCCTCCGCGTGGTCGGGCGCGCCGGGGTGGGCCTCGACAACGTCGACGTCGACGCCTGCACGGCGCGCGGCATCCTCGTCATCAACGCGCCGACAGCGAACATCATGTCCGCGACCGAGCACACCATGGCCATGCTGCTCTCGCTGTGCCGGAACATCCCCGAGGCCGATGCCAGCGTCAAGCGGGGTGAGTGGATCCGTTCGAAATTCATGGGAACCGAGCTGAACGGAAAAGTCCTCGGCATCATCGGCCTGGGGCGCATCGGAACGCGCGTCACCGTTCGCGCCCGGGCCTTCGGCATGCGGGTGATCGCCTATGACCCTTACGTCGCCGACACCGTCTACGAGCGCGTGAGCGCGGAGAAGGTTTCTCTCGACCAGCTGCTGGCGCAGGCTGACGTCATCACCGTCCACACACCGTTGACCGATGAAACGCGCGGCATGATCGGCGCGAAAGAGATCGCGAAGACCAGAGACGGAGTGGTTTTCGTCAACTGCGCTCGCGGCGGCATATTCGAGGAACAGGCGCTCGCCGACGCGCTGAATTCCGGCAAGGCCGCGGGAGCGGCCATCGACGTCTACGCCGACGAGCCTCCCGGAAAAGCGAACCCGCTCGTGTCGGCGAAGAACATCGTCCTCTCGCCTCACATCGGCGCGAACACGATCGAGGCGCAGGACCGAGTCGCGGTGCAGACGGCCGAAATGGTCATCGAAGCGCTTCGCGGCTCGATTTTCGTCTCCGCCGTGAATCTTCCCTTCGAAGGAACCGCAGAAGCCGAGACGGCGCCGCTGATCAATCTGGCGGAGAAGCTCGGGTTGTTCACCGCGCAGGTGATCACAGGTGCCGTCACCCGGACGGCCATCGAGTTGTGGGGCATCGAAGACCGCTTGACGAAGATCCTCTCCATCGCGGCGCTCAAGGGTCTCCTCACTCCGATTCTGTCGACGTCGGTGAATTTCGTGAACGCCGAGCAGATCGCCGACCAGCGCGGCATCGCCATCTCCTCGACGACTCATCCCACGCCCCGCGACTACAACAACCTGATCACGTTTCGCGCATCGACCGAGCACGAAGAGTTCTGCATCTCCGGGACCGTCTTCAGCGAGAAGAACCAGCGCATCGTGTCGGTGAACGACTTCCGCGTCGAGTTCGAGCCGAAGGGCAACATGATCTACGCCATCAACAGGGACGTTCCCGGAGTGGTCGGCAAGGTCGGCACGCTCCTCGGCGACCGCGAGATCAACATCGCCGATTACAACCTTGCGCGGACGTCGACCAAAGGCAAGGCCATGGCCATCATCACCGTCGACGAGCCGCTCGACCTCGAAACGCTCAACTTCCTCCGCTCGTACCGAGAGATGGAGCAGGTCCGGCAGGTGAAGCTGTAGCCTGTTAGGGCGCTCTCCCGTTACAATCAACCTCCTGAATGCAATATCGCACTCTCGGCAATACCGGCATCAGGGTCAGCGAGATCGGGTTCGGCGCCTGGGCCATCGGCGGAACCGCCGACGCCTCCGGCGCGCCGTTAGGCTGGGGTCGCACGAGCGACGAGGACTCGCTCGCCGCCATCCGCACTGCGCGCGATCTCGGCGTGAACTTCTTTGATACGGCCGACAGCTACGGCTTCGGCCGTAGCGAGTCGCTCCTCGGCATCGTGCTCTCGCGATTCCGCAGCGACATCGTCATCGCCACGAAAGTCGGCGTCACTCGCACCTCCGACGGTGCCTTGCAGAAGAATTTCTCCAAGCAGCACATCTTCCACGCCGTCGACGGCTCTCTCAAACGCCTGCGAACCGATTACATCGATCTGTACCAGGTGCACAATCCGACCATCGCCGACCTGCAGCGCGAAGAGATCCAGGAGGCCATGGAGCGCCTCCAGGAGATCGGCAAGATCCGCTACTGGGGTGTCTCGGTGTCGAGTGTGGAGGAGGGCATCGAGGTCATCAACCGCGGCTGGGGCCACGCTCTGCAGGTCCTCTATAACGTGCTGAACCAGGCCCCGGCGGCGGAGCTGTTTCCGCTGGCCAGACAGAAGGGCTACGGCATCATCGCCCGGGTGCCTCTGGCATCCGGTCTGCTGAGCGGGAAGTTCCGGACCGATAGCGTGTTCGCGGCGGACGACGTGCGCCAGAACTTCCTCACCCCGAAGCGGCTCGCCGAAGCCATCCCACGCGTGGACGAAGTGAAGGCCATCATCGGCGGCTCGACCCGTTTGCTGGCTCAGGGGGCGCTCGGCTTCGTCCTCGCCGACGAGGCCGTGTCGACGACGATTCCGGGCGCACGCAACGCGCGGCAGGTAGAGATCAATGTCGGCGCCTCCGAGGTCGTGTTGCCGGCCGACGTCGTGGAGCGCCTGCGAAAACGTCTGGGCGACTATAACTTCTACCAGAAGCATTCGATCCGGATCTGAGCGTTTTCGGTGATGAACCTGGTAGGGACGCGCAGCAGCGCGTCCGCAACTCTCGTCGGCCCTCCCGCCCACCGGAGCTGCGGGCGCGCTGCTGCGCGCCCCTACATTCGCATTGCGGGGGATTCCTCGCCGCGCTCCACCCCTCCGGGGTTCCGCCAGCTCGGAATGACAGCGTCGGCCAGCTGTCGGAGTAATCGGCCCATCCGCTGCGTTTTGGTTTCGTCATGCCGGCGAAAACGATCGTCATCCGTGGGGCTCGCACCCACAACCTGAAGAACGTCACGGTCGAGATCCCGCAGCGGCAGCTGACGGTGATCAGCGGGCCGTCGGGTTCCGGCAAGTCGTCTCTGGCCTTCAATACTCTCTACGCCGAGGGGCAACGGCGTTTCGTCGAGTCGATGTCGACGTATGTGAGGCAGTTCCTGGAGCGGATCGACCGGCCTGACGTGGACGAGATCGAAGGCATCCTCCCGGCCATTGCCATCGAACAGAAGAACTCGGTGAAGAACGCCCGCTCTACGGTCGCGACCGCCACCGAGCTTGCCGACCACCTCCGCCTTTTCATGACCTATTGCGGCGAGACCTGGTGCCCCGACTGCGGGGTGCTCGTGCGGAAAGAGTCGCCGCAGTCGATCACCAGCGAAATCGTCGCTTCGCTGGGCGGCAAACGCGTGGTCGTCCTGGCGCCGATCTTCTTCGAAGTGGAAAACCGCAACGAGGTCTTCAAGCAGCTGATCAAAGCGGGTTTCTATCGCGCCTGGATCAACGGCCAGACCGTCGACATCAAGGAGGCTGACACCAGCTCCTTCACCTCGCTCGAGCTCGTCATCACGCGCCTTCGCGTCGATGGCGAGCGGCTCTCGCAGATCACCGAGGCCATCGAGCAGGCCTTCGAGATCGCCAAGGGGACGGTGAACATCCTCGAGGAGTCGGAGGAGGGATGGATCAGCCATCGCTTCACCTCGCGATTCGCCTGCAACCGGTGCGGCACCGAGTTCATCGAGCCGACGCCGCATCTCTTCTCCTTCAACTCGCCCCTGGGAGCCTGCACGACCTGCCAGGGCTACGGACGCGTCATCGGCATCGACATGGAGAAGGTCATTCCCAACCGCGACCTTCGCCTCGACGAGCTGCCGGTGGCGCCGTGGAACTCGCCGGGATACGAGGACTGCTACGAGGACCTCCAGAAGGCGTCGAAGAAATACGGTCTGCGGCTCGACGTCCCGGTGAAGGAGCTTTCGAAGTCGGAGTGGGACCTTCTCTACAACGGCCGCTCCAAGTGGTACGGCATCAAGGGCTTCTTCGAATGGCTGGAGACGAAGAAATACAAGATTCACGTCCGTGTGAAGCTCGCCAAATACCGCAGCTACGACTCCTGTCCGCAGTGCCACGGATCGCGGCTGAAGACCGCCGCCTCGAACGTGAAGTTCCGCGACCTGCAGATCGGCGATCTGTTCGCCATGAACGTGAAGACCGCCCGCCGCTTCTGGGAGTATCTCCCGCTGTCGAAGCAGGAAGAAGCGATGGCCGGCCATCTGCGGCGGGAGATAGTCAATAGGTTGACATACCTCGACGAGGTGGGGCTGTCGTATCTCACTCTCGACCGCCAGACCCGGACGCTCTCGGGCGGTGAGTCGCAGCGCATCAACCTCGCCGCGGCCCTGGGCGGCTCCCTCACCGAGACGATGTACGTCATCGACGAACCGACCGTCGGGCTTCACGCGCGCGACAGCGAGCGGCTGCTGGCCGTCCTTCGCCGGCTGCGCAACGCTGCAAACACCGTCATCGTCGTGGAACACGATCCGACGATCATCGCCGGCGCCGATCACCTCCTCGAGCTCGGGCCGGGCGCCGGCGAGTACGGCGGCCGCCTCATGTATGCCGGTCCGCCGCGCCCGGCGAGCAACGACGAGACCGCCGAGTACGAGCGCGATCTCCGCACGGACGCCGGCCAGATCACCGTCCGCGGCGCGCGCGAGCACAACCTCCAGGACGTGAGCGTGTCGATTCCACTCGGGAAGCTCGTGGCCGTCACCGGCGTCTCCGGCTCCGGCAAGTCGACGCTCATCCGCAACTGCCTCTACAACCGTTATCAGCGCGACATGCGCGGCATGACCGGCCTCGACGTCGGGCAGATCCAGGCCCTCGAAGGGACGAACTACATCTACGACATGCAACTCGTCGATCAGTCGCCGATCGGCCGCTCGTCGCGCTCCAATCCCGCCACGTACATCAAAGCGTGGGACGAGATCCGCAAGCTTCTGGCCGCCACGACGGGGGCGAAGCTGAACGGCGTGACCGCCGGCATGTTCTCCTTCAACACGGTAGGCGGCCGCTGCGAGACCTGCAAGGGGGCCGGGACCGTCACCATCGACATGCAGTTCCTCGCCGACGTGACGGTCGTGTGCGACAAGTGCGGCGGCCGGCGGTTCGGCGAGCAGGTGATGAAGGTCAAGTACAAGGGGAAGGACGTCAATCAGATCCTCGACCTGACCGTGGACGAGGCGATGCGGTTCTTTGTCGACAAGCGCGCGGTCATGAGAAAGCTCGTGCCTCTCCGTTCGGTGGGACTGGGTTACCTTCGGCTCGGGCAGTCGACGGACTCGCTTTCGGGCGGGGAGGCGCAGCGGCTCAAGCTGGCCTCGTTCCTGGCCGAGGGGAGCAAGGCCGAGCAGGGCCGCCTGTTCCTCTTCGACGAGCCGACCACGGGCCTCCACTCGTCGGACGTGAAGCAGCTCATCGCCACATTCAGGGATCTGATCGACCGCGGCAACTCGGTCGTCGTGATCGAGCACAACGTGCAGCTGATCGAAGCGGCGGACTACGTGATCGACCTCGGTCCCGAGGGAGGCGATCAGGGCGGGCAGGTCATGGCGGTCGGCACGCCCGAGGAGATCGCTGAGAATCCCGCGAGCATCACGGGGCGATATCTGTTCGCAGCGAAAAGATCCGCGGCCGTGGCGTGAGGTTGAGCCAAGCGCTCACAATGCGCTTGCCACCAGATGGGCGACGCGCAGCGGCTCGGGGTAGAAGCCGTTGATGGCAAAGCGGCCGATGATCAGCGCCGCGTCGGCGGCTGTCGGTCCGACGCGCTGGACGTAGACCCCGCCCACCTTCTCCATCGCACCGAGCTTCTCGATGATCCGCCACTTGCGCGCGCCACCGCGGACGCGCGAGTAGAGGGCATCGCGTATGGCAGCGAAGTCGGGGCGCTTTCTCGCCACGACGAGTACCGGCAGCCGCGTCGCCTCATGCAACGCGAAGACGTCGACGACGTTGAACCCGGCCACCGCGATCCCCTGGAGCATGATCAGCTGAAGATGCTCGACGAAGCGCGAGCCTGCGATCATCGCCGTCATCGTCCGGGCGGCATTGACGCCGTCGCGGCGCACCCTCCCGCGCAGCACCCCGTCGAGCCGTGAACCCGCGAAGACAATGCCGACCAGAGGCACGTCACCGCGATGCGAGCGCGCGAACGGCGCATCGTCGAACGCGATCACGTGCGAGAACCGCCGCAGCCGCGGATCTGTCATCGTTTACAACAGTAGCGCAGGAGTAGCGGGACCGCCGCCTCCCAGGCGGCCGGCCCGGCAGCTCCCAGCTGCCGCGCGGGCCTGGAGCCCGCGCCCTGGCCGGCAACGAGCCGGCGCTCCCGCGTTCCATCATCTTTCATCCTGAACACTTTGCCGGACTACAATGGCCCACCATTTTTGCACGCCGCGCCGCGGCTGCGCACATCAGACGCCGTCAAGGAGACCGGATGAGTTCTGTACCGCAAGGTATGCCAGACATGGTCGGTGACAAACCGATGAAAGGCATCTTCACGCCTTACATCGCAGCAAGCACCAGGATGCGCGAACTGACGATCACGCCGCTGATCATCGGCACGATCCTCGGGATGATCTTCGGCGCCTCCTCTCTGTACCTGGTGCTGAAAGTCGGTCTGACGGTGAGCGCCTCCATCCCGGTGGCGGTCATCTCGGTCACACTCTTCCGCATCCTGCACAAGTTCGGCGGGCGGGACGCCACCATTCTCGAGAACAACATCGTGCAGACGGCCGGGTCAGCGGGCGAATCGATCGCCTTCGGCGTCGGTGTGACGATGCCGGCCATCCTGATCCTCGGATTCGATCTCGAGTTCACGCGCGTCATGCTGGTGGCCGTCCTGGGCGGCCTGCTCGGCATCCTCATGATGATTCCGCTGCGCAGCGCGCTCATCGTCGCGCAGCACGGCGTGCTCAAGTACCCGGAAGGGACCGCGTGCGCCGAGGTCCTGAAGGCAGGCGCGTCGCCGGAATCGCGAGCAGCGGCGTCCGAGGAGGCGAAGGCGGAGCAGGCGGCTCACGGCGGGGCGGAGACCAGCGCCAAGACCATCTTCACCGGATTTGGCATCGGCCTCGTTTACCAGACGCTGATGACCGGCTTCCGGGCGTGGAAGGACGTTCCCGAGAAGGTCTTCGGAAAGCCATTCGAAGCCGCGTCCATCGCCGCGGAGATCTCGCCGGCGCTGCTCGGCGTCGGCTACATCATCGGGCTGCGCATCTCCGCCATCATGTGCGGCGGCGGCGTGCTCGCCTATCTCGTCCTCATTCCGATGATCAAGTTCTTCGGCTCGCCCATCCCGGGCATTCTCCCGCCGGGCACGATGCCGATCAGCCAGATGGGCCCCTCGCAGATCCGCGGCGCGTACGTTCTCTATATCGGCGCCGGAGCCGTGGCCGCCGGCGGCATCATCAGCGTCTTCCGTTCGCTGCCGATGATCTGGCACGGCATGAAGGGCGGCATGCGCGACGTCCGCGCGGGCGGCGTGCACGAGGAGACCGGCGAAGTGCTGCGCACCCATCGCGACCTGCCGTTGAAGGTCGTGTTGATCGGCATCATTCTCCTGATCGTTCTGATCGCCTTCGCGAACCCGCTGTATGCCGGCGGCGTCGGACCGATCCCGCGCCTGGCCGCGGCGATTCTCATCATCGTCTTCGGTTTTCTCTTCGTGACCGTGTCGTCGCGCCTGACCGGCGAGATCGGATCGTCTTCAAACCCCATCTCCGGCATGACCGTGGCCACTCTCCTGCTGACGTGCCTGATCTTCCTGATGCTCGGCTGGACGGGAAAGAACTACTACGTAACGGCGCTGTCGCTCGGCGCAATCGTCTGCATCGCGTCGTCGAATGGCGGAACGACGTCGCAGGCGTTGAAGACCGGTCACCTGCTCGGCGCCACTCCACGCGCGCAGCAGATCGCGATTCTGGTCGGCTCGATCGCTTCGGCTCTCGTCCTGGGGCCGATCCTCCTCAGCCTCAACAACTCCGCGACGGTTTGGGTCAAGATCGATCACGCCTCGTTCAGAGCGCCGGCGAACGAGATCTCGTCGTATACCGAGACAGTGGCCGGCCGCCAGGTCGGGATCGATACCACGCCGTATCACGTCTTCCACAAAGTCGACGAGACCGGCAGCCCCGCCGGCAAGTACCTGGTCAATGCCGACGGCACGCCGGTTTACCGGATCGACCCCGGCATCAACGGCACCGTGACACAGCTCCCCGACGGCACGCACGTGACGAAGTTCGACGCGCCCAAGGCCACGCTGATGTCGTACATCATCAAAGGCATCCTCAACCGTGAGCTGCCGTGGGGACTGGTGCTCCTCGGCGTCATGATCGCGGTCGTGCTCGAGCTCGCCGGAATCCCCTCGCTGGCCTTCGCGGTCGGCGTCTATCTTCCGCTCTCCTCCTCCAGTCCAATTCTCATCGGCGGGCTGGTTCGCTGGGCGGTCGACAAGTGGATCGCCAAGAAATTCGCCGGGCGCAATCTCTCCGAAGACCAGCTCGTGGCCGAAGGCGACAAGAGCGCCGGCGTTCTGATGGCCTCCGGCTACATCGCCGGCGGCGCCATCGCCGGAATCATCATCGCTTTCCTCGCCGGCGTGCCATCGATGTCGAAGGTCAACGACTGGATCCAGAGCTTCTCGAAGGGCAATCCGGCTTTCGAGGGTCCCCATGCCGACCTTCTGTCGATGATTCCGTTCGCCATTCTCGTCATCCTGCTCTACCTGGCCGGACGCGAAGTCATCCTTGCCCATCGCCAGGAGAAACCTGCCAGCTGATCCAGTTGGAGCACGGCCGTTCGGTCGCTGCTCCTGTTCGACCCCGGCGAAACGGCCCGCTCCGGCGGGCCGTTTGGCCTAACTCCGTCATCCTGAGAGGCTGTGCAGAAATCGGATAGAAGTGAACAGCCGATGTGGCACAGACACTCCTGTCTGTGCTTCTGCAGCGCATTCCGCCCGGCACAGACAAGAGTGTCTGTGCCACACGGGCTTCTCCGTTCTGGAAAGGCTCATCGCCGCGCGCGCGACGGAGCCGTCGTAACGAAGCGCTTCCGCTCGGCAGCACACCAGGTGGAAGCGATCCGACGCGCCGTCCAGTGCGGAAGGTTTCGCACGAGATAGATGTGCGTCGCCACCGCGGCGTTGAATGCGAGCACCACGATGAGCGAGCTTTCGCGGCTCAGCACCGGGATGCGCGCCGACGTCCAATACAGGAAGAGCCAGTCGACGACGGCAACGAGCAGCAACTGCGAGAGGTCGCGGAGCAACGCCAGGCGCCGCGCGCGGGTGACGATCGCTCGGGAATGGCAGACGACTTTCGGTTCGCTGCCGGCCACGGTCACGCCAGGAAGAAGATCTCGCTCTTGCATCTCGAAAGGTTCGACAGGAGAGCGAACCCGTAAATTCCAAATAACTGATGAGCTCCCTCGGAAGGCGGGGAGGCTGGCTCAGCACTTTCGTCGTGCTG
>JADGOA010000385.1 GCA_017883215.1 Thermoanaerobaculia bacterium
AGAACAGGCGTGGGACGGCGGTTTCTGGCACCCCTCCGGGGTGCACGAACTCCGGAGCGATTTGCATCCGGCGGTGTCGCTGCGCTCCACCGCCGGCTACCGTCTAGCACGCCTCCGGCGTGCACTGCGTCGAAAAAATCTTCGCCTGCCGCGCAAAATCCGACGTTAGTAGTACAGAGGATACAGAGAAAGAATGGCAGAGGAACAGTCTCTGTGCTCTCTGTGCTCTCTGTGCCTCTGTGGTGAACTCGATCTCTGCACAGCCTCTGAGCGAGGCGGTCGGGTGGGCGCATGCGGCGCAGCCGTGCCCTTCGGACCCAACGCACCCTCACCCTTCCCTGATCTCCCGCACGATCTTCAGATGATGTCGCGTGTGAACGACGATCACGCGGAGAGTTTGGGAAGGCGTGAGACCGCCGAAAAACGGGTGCATCACGGCCGGTTCGTCCGCAGGGCGGAAGCTCTCCCTGCGCACCGCGGCCAGCAACTGCCTGGTCTCTTCGAGCGCGGCCGTGAGCTCCTCGGATGACGCTTCGGTCCCAAGCACACTATCGGGTGCCCTGCCGCGGCCGCGCGGAATCCATCCGGCGAAGAGGATTGCCCGGCCGATGAATTTGATGCCTCGCGGCGGCGGGTCGCCGGGACGGAGCAGCCCCTTCAGGATCGCCGAACAGACCTTCAGGACGTGGTCGAGCTGCTGCGCGACGGACCACGCGGAAATCGACGGCCGTTTCAATTGGAGCTGCTCACGCGACGCCGCTACGAGGCCGGCGATGTCATCGAGAAGTCCGTCGAGTTGGTCGGTGCTCCTGGAGTTCATGCGAGACTCACTTCGTGTAGACCGTCACGTCCGCCGAAGCGCCGACGGCGGCACGATCGCTCGTCGGGCCGTTCCACGAGATGCGCACCGGGACGCGCTGCACGACCTTGACGAAGTTGCCGGAGGCGTTGTCGGGCGGCAGCAGCGAGAAGCTCGCTCCGGTTCCGCCGGAGAGGCTCTCGATCTTCCCCTCGAAATCGTGGCTGCCGAGCGCGTCCACGCGGATCGTGGCACGTTGACCAGGCTTCATCCGCGCGACCTGCGTCTCCTTGAAGTTCGCGATCACGTACGTTCGCATCGGCACCAGTTGCACGATGGGCTGTCCCTGCGCGACGAGTGCGCCGGCATGCACGGCCAGTTTCGAGGCGATGCCATCGGCGGGGGCGATGATCTTCGTGTACGACATCGTGAGGCGGGCGGCATCGAGAATCGCCTGCGCCGTCGCCACATGTGCGTGGGCGAGCTTCGCGTCCGCCTGTGCGGCCTGGACCTCCGCGCCCACTGGCGCGTTCTGCGTCAGCCGGCCCTGGGCCTGCTGAATGTTCGCCTGCCCGGTCTGCTGGTTGTTGATGGCGGACTGCAATTGCGCGCGGGCGGAGGCCACGTCGGCCTGGGCTGATTCGTGAGCGGCGCGCGCGGCGTCGAGCTGCGAGCGCGAGATGTCGCCTTTGCCGCCGAGCTCCTGGGCGCGCTTCCAGTCGTTCGATGCCTTCTGGGCGTTGGCTTCGGCGCGGGTCACTGCTGCACGGGCGGCGTTGACGGCGGAGGCCAGCGTGTCGGCCTGGTCGCGCGAGGCGCGAACGCCGGCCTGAGCCATCTGCAGGCCTCCGGTGGCCATGGCCCGCGCGATCTGCAGCCGCGCATCGGCCGAGGCGGCCTGGGCCTGAGCCGTTTCGAAATCGCCCTGGGCCTGGGCCACGCGCACGGCGGCGTCGCGCGGGTCGATGTCCGCGATCACGTCGCCACGATGCACGAGCTGGTTCTCCTGAACGTAGACGGCGCTGATCTGCCCCGGAATGCGCGCGGCAACCGGCACCACGTCGGCGGAGACCTGCGCGTCATCGGTCGATTCCTTCCCGGCCATCACGAACTTGTAGATCAGGAAGCCGATGAGAAAGACGACGACGACGCCTCCGATGATCAGGTAGATACGGCGCGCGCGGCTCTCGCTCAGCACCGGCTTCCGCACGCCTGCATCAGAGGGAGTCTGGTTGGTAGTTTCGGTTTCGGTGACTGCCATCTACATCTCCATGTGAATGTTGGGTTTTTCTGCTCGCCTGGGCATGCGCAACAGGAACACCAGCGGCAGCACGCACGCGAAGCTGATGCCGGCGATGAGGAAGAGCTTTTCGAACGAGAGCACCATCGACTGCTGGCGCACGATGGAGTCGATGAGGCGCATCGATCCCGCTTCTGAAGCGACGGCATCGAAGCCGTGGCCGGCCAGCAGCTTCTTCATTGCCGCCGACTCGACGAGCAGCATGGTGTTGCCGGGGACGATGTGGCTGATGATCGATCCATGCGCTCGCGTGGCGCCTCTCGTCAGCATTGTCGCGAAGATGGCCAGGCCGATGGAACCGCCGACCTGGCGCAGAAGCGAGTTCAGTCCGGTGGCGTCGGTCATCCGCGTCCGCGGAATCGAGCTGAGGGCCACTGTCGTCAGGGGGATGAACAGGCAGCTGAAAGCCACCCCCTGGATCAGCAGCACCATCACCACGCCCCGGGCCGTGGTGGCAAGCGTGTACTGCGACATCAGCCACGCCGAGTAGCAGAACAGAAGAATGCCGAACGCGACGATCAGGCGTGGGGAAACCTTGTTGAACAGCCGCCCCACGATGGGCATGACCACCAGCATGATCAGCGACCGCGGCATCATGGCCAGACCGGCCTGCGTGGCGCTGAAACCGAGCATCGTCTGCATGAACAGCGGCAGCAGGAACGTGATCGACATCAGCTGCGCGAACATCACCGCGCCGATGAGCGTGCCGGAGGCGAAGACAGGATCGCGGAACAGCGAGAAATCGGCGGCGGGCATGGGCGCGCTCAGCTCCCGGACCACCAGCAGCGCGATCATCAGCACGGAGAGAAACGACAGGGTGGCGATCAATGGATCGCTGAACCAGTCGTTTTGGTTGCCCTCCTCCAGCACGTACTGCAGCGAGCCGAGGCCGACGACCATGAGGCCGATGCCCCACCAGTCCATGTTCTTCTTCTGCCGCTCCGCGACGGCGTGATTGGCCGCCTTGATGTCTTCCGGCTCGTGAACGAACCGCGACACCATCATCAGCGAGATGATGCCGATCGGAACGTTGATGTAGAAGATCCACGGCCAGGAGTAGTTGTCGACGATGTAGCCGCCGAGCGTCGGACCGAACGCCGGACCTAACACGACCGCCATGCCGAAGAGCGCCATGGCCATCCCTTGCTCCTCGAACGGAAAGGTCTGTCTGAGGATGGCCTGTTCGGTCGGCTGCAAGGCTCCGGCGCCGAATCCCTGGAGAACGCGGAAGAGGACGAGCAGGGGCAGCGTGCGCGCCATCCCGCAGAGCGCCGATCCGGCGATGAAGAGCACCAGCGAGGTCATGTAGACCCGTTTCTGGCCGAACATGCGAGCCAGAAACCCGGTCAAGGGCATGATCATGACCGTGGCGATGACGAACCCCGTGCTCACCCACGTGATCTGCTGGA
>JADGOA010000386.1 GCA_017883215.1 Thermoanaerobaculia bacterium
CTGTCATTCCGAGCCGGCGGAACCCCGGAGGGGTGGAGCGCGGCGAGGAATCCCCCGCCACCCCGGGAGTGCGGGGGATCCCTCGCTGTCCTTCGCCGCGCCGCGGCTTCGGCAGCTCGGGATGACAGGCTTGGCGCGTGTCATTAGAAGAAGCCGGTGAACGGCGCGCGCGCCGGTGGAGCGGTAATGAACCTGCAGGGACGCGCTGCTGCGCGTCCCTGCATTCGCATTGCAGAGGTTCACAAGAAGAGCAATGTAAACTTCCGGCCGCATGCAACGGCCGTCCTCGCTCACCTCGCGCATCGAGTCGTCACTGCTGTGGGGGGCGGCGTTTGCGTATGCGACGGGAGTCTTTTTCTCCGCGACGCTCGCCCTGGCCATCGTCCCTCCCACCAGGCCTGTGGCCGTTGGGCTGGTGACGATTCTTCGTTACGCCAAGTTCAAGGACTACATCGCCGCGGCGCTGTTCTTTCTCCTGGTGCCGGCGCTGACGATCGTCTTCCGCCGCCTCGGCGAACGCCTCCTCGACCGCGAACAGCGCCTCCTGGCGTGGCGCCATCCTTCTTCGGGCCGCGACGTGCCGCTCACCTTGCTTTTCACCGTCCCGTTTTTTCTCTCTCCCTTCTTCTACCTGACCACCGGCAAGATCGGATGGGTTCTGCTCCTGTCGCCGGCCATTGCGTACGCCGGAATGCGCATGCGTCTGCAGGCCGAGAGAAGCCACTGGCTGCGGCAGATGTTCGGGCGTGAGCTCCATCCGTACCACGGTCTGCTGTTCGCGGAGGCTCTCTCGTGGATCGTTTTCCACGACATCGTCACCGGCCATCGCTTCGCACACATCTCGACGTTGTTTCTCGAGAGCGTATTCGTGGCGCTGTTCGTGGCGCTGTTCTGGGCGGTGGCGCTGCTCATCACTCGCCTCGTGGAGCTGAACACCGGCCGGGACGCGGACCAGGTCTTTCGTCGAATCACCACCGCTGCGATTCCGTTCATCGTCCTGCCTTTGGCGGGGATCGTCTGGGTGCCGACCACGCACGCGGCGGCCATCGTCATCGTGATCGCGTGCATCGTGGCGCTTCTGGCCATGCGCGTCCGTCCGCTCCCGCCGCGCGGGGCATGGATCACCGCGGCGTGCGTGATGATGCCGTTGCTGGTGTTTTTCGTGAGCTACGCCTGCACGGCGCATCTGTCGCAATGGGTCGATCTCTTCCACCGTGGTGAGTCGATCGGCCCGGCTTCGGATTACCTGCGAGGGAAGGCGCCGTATCGCCAGGTCTTCGCACTCCATGGAATGCTGCAGGACGGCCTCCTCGACGCCTGGCTGATGGAGATCTTCGGCCGTTCGCTCGATGTGGCCATCGCTCGCGACGCCATCGTGGGCGGCTTTCTCGGCGTCTCCATCTGGTACCTCGGCGTGGCGCTCTTCGAGTCGATCCCTCTGGCGTGCGTGGTCATGGCCACCGGCATACTGACCACGGCCGAGAACGACCGGACGTTCTTCCAGGTCGTGGCGGTCGCGCTCTACTGGCTGGCGCTCCGCCGCCGCAGCCGCATCCTGGCCGTGCTCAGCGGCATCGTGTCCGCCGTGGCGCTCTTTTTCAGCTACGAGATCGGGATGTACTCGATCAGCGGCGCCATCGCGGTGGCGGTGCTCCTCTGGATCGTGGCGAAGCGGGTGGAGTGGCCGGGACTGGCGCCGATGCGCGCGGCGATGTTCTTCCTGATCGGCGTCGCCCTCGGCGCGCTGCCTTTCGTGCTGTATCTCTGGGCGCGCAACTCACTCGGCGAGTTCATCGACATCTCGTTCGTGGAGATCCCGCGGATCATCGACGCCGTCTGGTCGCTTCCCTTCCCCGACCTGGTGGCGATGTTCCGCACCGATCTCACTCTCCGGACCATTGCTGATTTCGTCGTCCAGGAGAAATTTCATCTGATCCTCACCCCGCTGACGCTCGCGATCGCCGCGGTCTACTACACACAGCGGGTGATCCGGCGACGCGCCGACATGCTCGATCACGCGCTCATGGTCATCGGCGTGTTCGCCCTGATCGTGCAGCGTACGGCGTTCGGGCGCGCCGAGTTCCGGCACCAGTATTTCTCCGCGTTTCTCACTGGGCCGATGCTGGCGCTGCTCGCGATTTTCGCGGTTCGCGAACTGCGCCGCTCGTGGCAGGGGGGCGATGAAGGGACGCGGGTGTTCGTCGCCGCAGTCGTGGTGGCGGCCATTCCGCTGGTGGGGACGCTCCTGTGGGTGCCGGACCTCATCAACTGGCGCATCGGCGATCTGGTCGACTACCAGCGCCGCGTTCTGCGCGTGCAGCGCGATCCGCATGCAGAGGAAGTGTGGAACCGGATCGAGGCGGTGAGCGGCGAGATCGGCGCGCTGACGAAGAAGAACGAGCCGATCTTCGATTTCTCGAACCAGCCGGCGTTCTATTTTTTCGCCAACCGGCCGAATCCAACGCGTTTTTACCAGGTGCCGATCGCTTCCCCCCCTGAGTACCAGGCCGAGATCATTCGCGATCTCGAGCGGGCGAAGCCGAAGGTCGTGATCCGCACCGCGCCGGAAGGGTTCGACGAATTCGACGGCATTCCGAACGCTCTGCGCGCTCAGGCAGTCGCTGCGTACCTCGACGACTGCTATCGCTTCTACAGGTCGCTCCGCGGTGTGGAGCTGTGGACTCGCGATGCCGGCGCGCATCCGAAGCCGTTGCGGGAGTACCTGGCGAACTTCCGTGTTCCGCAGCAGAAGGACCTCGTGTCATCGGCTCGGCAGAGGATGGTGTTCCCGACTGTCGGAACCATTTGGGGGGCGAACGGCGCGTTCTGGGTTTCCGAACTGACGCTGCACAATCCGTGGCGCGAGCCGATCGAAGTCTCGCTGCGATTCGTCTCCGGCGAGAGCCGCATCGACCGCCGGGTTGAGCTTGCGCCACGTCAAACCATTCGCTGGCCCGACACCGTCCGCAGCTTTTTCGGGCTTTCCGGCGGCATGGGCACTCTGTGGATCGAGTACCGCGAAGGCCATGCACCGATCGCCGTTGCAAAGACGACGGACGTCGCGCACGGAGGCCGCGCTTCGCTCGAGACGCCGCTGACGAACGCCGATGTGGCGATCGCCGGGAGTCCCCGACCGGAGCTGACGATCGTCGGCATTCCCGCTGCCACCACGGGCGGAAGGCGTATCAACATCGGCGTCGTCAACATGGGGATGATTCCAGCCACGTTTCGCATCACGGCGCGAAACCGCAACGGAGTGGTCGTCGGAGGAGAGCTCGAATCAGGCGTGCCGGAGGACGAATTGTGGTTCGTCTCCGATGTCGAGAAGCAGCTCGGTATCTCCATCGAGGACGCGACGACAATCCGAGTGACTGCGATCGCCGGCACCGGCGTCGCCTTCGCCAGCATCGTCGATCCCGGTGGCGACACGCAGTTCATCGCCGCGCTGCCGGCGCAGCAGTGAGGGGGTTCTTTAGCG
>JADGOA010000066.1 GCA_017883215.1 Thermoanaerobaculia bacterium
TGGGCGTGGAGCAGTACCGGATCACGCAGTCGGCCCGGCAGGAGACCATCGATCGCGGGCGCGCCATCAGCGACACGGTCGAGGCGACCGCCGGCTATTACGTCCTTTTCGGCCTCAACGACGATCTGAAGAGCATTCTCTCGGACCTGACGGCGAACAAGTCGATCGAGTACGCCGATTTTCTGAACGCGGAAGGGGTGCCGCTGGCGCAGAGCGCGAAGAATCCGCCCGCCGCAGTCGCCGCGCAGAAGCTCGCCGTATCCGACGGGACCCGGCTGCAGACGGCGGGGGGCGAGTCCCTGTACCTGTTCGTCGCCCCGTTCTTCGAGTCGAAAGCGCAGGCGGCGGTTCCGGGGAACAAGCCGAAGGGCTACTTCCGGCTGGTGATGAACGAGCATCAGGCGCAGGCGGCCATCCGGACGATGTGGCTGACCAACATCGGCGTGACCGCCGTGGCCCTGGCCATCGCCATCATTCTCGGCATGGTCGGCTCGCGCGTGATCACGCGGCCGATGCTGCAGCTCGCCGCCGCCGCCCGGCTCATCGCCCAGGGCGATCTCTCCAACCGCGCCGAGGTCACGGCGCAGGACGAGATCGGAAGCGTCGGGACCGCGTTCAACACGATGGCGGCGAATCTCGAGCGGACGATGAAGAGCCTCATGCAGTCGCAGGACAAGCTCAAGTCCGTGGTCGACACGGTCAGCTCGCGTTCCCGGACGCTGATGGATCGCGTCGACGAGCAGCGGGCCATCATCACCGAGACCTACAGCTCGATCGATCACCTCAACGGCGGAGTCCGCAAGATCACCGACAACGTGGAGGCGCTCTCGGCGTCATCGGAAGAAACCTCTTCGTCGATGCTGCAGATGGTGGCCTCGATGGAAGAGGTCAGCCGTCACACCGACACGCTCTTCAGTTCCGTGGAGGAGACGGCATCGGCGACGACGCAGATGGTCACCTCCATCAACGAGGTCGATCAGAACGTCGTCTACCTGACGAATTTCGTGACCGAAACCTCGGCCTCGATGGTGGAGATGAGCGCATCGATCGCCCAGGTGGAGACGAACGCGGCGCGGTCGTACGAGATCGCCGTGACCGTGGCCGACGCGGCGGCGTCTGGAATGAACGCCGTCCGGGAGACGATCGACGGGATGGAGCAGATCCGGCGCAGCGTCGCCGACGCGAACGCCGTCATCTCCCGGCTGGGTGAGCGCTCTGTCGCCATCGGCAAGATCCTGAACGTCATCGAAGACGTCGCCGAGCAGACCAACCTGCTGGCCCTCAACGCTGCGATTCTGGCGGCACAGGCGGGCGAGTACGGGAAGGGATTCTCAGTGGTGGCAGCGGAGATTCGCGAGCTCTCAGAGCGCACCGCCTCGTCCACCCGCGACATCGGCAACCTGATCGGAGCGGTTCAGGGAGAGGTCGACAACGCTCTGAAGACGATGTCCGCCGGCACGCAGCAGGTGGAGAACGGAGTTGCTCTCTCGCACGACGCCGGGAAAGCGCTCAACAAGATCCTCGACTCGGCCAACAAGGCTTCGCAGATGGGGAAGGAGATCGCCAGCGCCACCCGCGAGCAAGCCCGCGGCAGCGAGACCATCACCATGGCCGTTTCCCGCCTGCAGGAGATGGTCAAGCAGATCAACAGCGCGACGAATCAGCAGGCCCAGGGCTCCGAGCACATCATGCGCGCCGTCGATTCGATGCGCGAAGTGACCAAGTACGTGCGGCAGGCCATGACCGAGCAGAAGTCCGGCTCGACGATGATCTCGACGGCCGCCGAGCGGATGATCGAGATGATCCACGAGATCTTCCAGGTTGCCGCCAGCCAGTCCGGCGAGAGCGAGAAGATCGTGGCGACGATGGAGCAGGTGCGCCTGATCGCCGACGGCAATCGCAAATCTGCCGCGGAGATGGAAGACGCCGTCGGTCTGCTCAACGACGCCATCCGCAGCCTCGACGAGGAAGTGCGGAAGTTCCGAGTGAAGTGATCAGATCAGTGGTCAGTGATCAGTGGGGTGTCGCTGAACCAACTGATCACCGATCACTGATCACTGATCACTTCCAACTCACTACGCATGTCCCTGACCCTCCCCGGCACTCTCTTCCGCAGGCCCGACGGGGCGATCGTCTACATCAAGCTCCGGATTCCGCCGCAGATCGAATTCGCAGGACGCCTGTTCCAGATCAAAGGGGAGTTCCACGTGACCCTGCTCGGCCGTGAAGCGCTCCGGCTGGCGGGATTGCTCGAGCTGCCGTCGCTCGGCGGGGCGATCCGCCAGGCCGCGCACGGCGTGCGATTCTCGGTGGAAGTCCTCGACGACTTTCGCCTGGTCGAGCGAGGCGAGGCGGCGACGATCGTGCGCATGTGCAACGTCGGCGGCGCAGAGGAGTTTTTCCGCCGTTTCGAGAGCGAGACCGGAGCGGCCACCGCACGCCCTCCGTATCACGTGACGCTCTACACCGCCGGGACGCCCAAAGGCATCGGCCTCTCCTCTCCGGCCGACCTGGAGCGCCTCGGCCGGCGCCTCGGCGACGAGGAGCGCAGAAAGTATTTGCGAGGGATCGCGTGACGCGCGCCGCCGCTTGCGCGACAATCCCCGCCATGGCTGACGGTGTCGTCCGCGATCTTCGCCTCATCGCCTTCCGCGTCGGGAGCGAAACGTTCGTCCTCGACATCATGTCGGTGCGGCAGATCATCCCCTACTCCGGATCGACGCCGGTCCCTACCGCGCCGAAGTTCGTGGAGGGGATCATCGTTCTCCGCAGCGAGGTGATTCCGATCGTCGATCTTCGCGATCGCCTTTACCCGCGCGGTGTGCAGAAGTCCGATCAGCCGCTGGTGCTGATCACGACCACGTCGGCCGGAACGATCGGCGTGAAGGTGGACGAGGTGCGGCGCATCATCACCGTGCCGTCAGACGCACTGCTCGCTCCTCCTCCTCTGACGCGCGGAATCCGCGGCGAGCTGCTCGTGGCCGTCATCCCGCAGGCAGAGGAGATCTTTCTGCTGATCGACATCGAAAACGTCCTGACGACGGAAGAGAAGCAGGAGCTGCGCGAGGCGGAGCTCGATGAGGCGGCGCAGTTGGCGGCAAGCGAGTAGCGAGTAGCGAGTAGCGAGTAGGGCGCGGTGTCATCCCTCACTCATGTTCGGGATGACATGCGCAGCGAAACCGTCGCCCCTGCCCGCTACCCCCTACTCGCTACTCGCTACACGCCTCCCCCACTCGTTACTCGCTATCGTGCGGTATCCTCCGCTCGTGTTCAGTCGCAGCCGCCTTCTCCAGCTCGCCGAGGAAATGAAGGGGAAGCTGGTCGTCGTCTACGGCGACATCGTCGCGGACCGCTTCGTCTACGGCACTCCCAAGCGGATCTCGCGGGAGGCTCCGGTCCTGATCCTGCGACAGTACCGCGACGACATTCTTCTGGGCGGCGGGGGCAACGCCATCAACAACATTCATTCGCTCGGCGGAGTGCCCATCCCCGTCTCTGTCGTCGGTGACGATGCCGCCGGCGCGATGCTGATCGAGAAGCTGACCGCACAGGGGATCGACTGCAGCGGCGTTCTGCGCGTGGCGCGCTATCAGACCCCGACCAAGGTCCGCATCCTCGGCGGCTATCCGCACGCCAGCCGGCAGCAGATCGTCCGCTACGACATCGAGGACCATCTCGACGTCACCGACGAGGAGTCGGACCGCTTCGCGTGGCTGCTGCGGGATCAGATGTCCATCTGTCACGCGGCGCTCATCAGCGACTACGGCTACGGCGTGGTCACGCCGGCGCTGGCTGCGAATCTGACCGGCTTCTCGCGCCGGAAGCCGGTGACGCTCGACTCGCGCTATGACCTGCTCCGCTACCCCGATGTCACCGCCGCCACTCCCAATGAGGAAGAGGCGGCTGCCGCGGCCGGCACTTCACTCTTCGACAACGGCGAGGGGGAGAAGCTGTCGCGCGTGGCCGACACGCTGCAACAGGCCCTCGACTGCGAGGCGCTCCTGATCACGCGCGGCAGCCGCGGCATGGCCCTCTTCGAGAAGGATGGCGGCGCGCCGCTGCTGATCCCGGTGTACGGCACCGACCAGGTGGCGGATGTGACCGGCGCCGGCGACACCGTCATCGCCACGTTCACTCTGGCGCTCGCCGCCGGCGCGTCGTACGTGGAAGCGGCCAAGATCGCGAACTACGGTGGCGGCATCGTGGTGATGAAGATGGGGACGGCGACGGTTTCGAATGACGAGCTGCGGCACGCCATCGAGAGAGACGAGGAACTGAAGGAATGAGGGGTCGGGGTCAGGGGTCGGAGGCGCCGCCTCGAACCCGACCCCCGACCCCCGAGCCCCCGAAATGAACGCTCCCATCCTCACCGAACCCGAACTCGGCGACGCGCTGGCGAAGGAACGCGAGCAGCGCCACACCATTGCCTTTGCCAACGGCTGTTTCGACGTGCTTCACGTCGGCCACGTTCGCTACCTGCAGGATGCGGCACGCCAGGCGGACGTGCTCGTCGTCGCAGTCAACGGCGACGAATCCGTCCGGCTGCTGAAAGGCGAGGGGCGCCCGGTCATGAGCGCTCGCGAGCGAGCCGAGATCATCGCCGCGATCCGCGGCGTGTCGTTCGTGACCATCTTCGACGACGTCAGCCCGGCGGCGCTGTTGGGAAGGCTCAAGCCCGACGTGCAGTGCAAAGGGACCGACTACACCGCCGACTCGGTGCCCGAAGCAGAAGTGGTCCGCTCTTACGGTGGCCGCGTAGCCATCGTCGGCGACCCGAAGGACCACTCCACCAGTGCGATCCTCGAGAAGATGCGAGGGCCGAAGTGAGGGACCGCAGACCGCGGACCGCGGACCGCGGTCCAGCGCTCCGTGATCTGAACTGCGGTCCGCGGTCTGCGGTCTGCGGCCTCATGCCCCACGGGATCCACCGATGAGCGCCGGCGCCCGACCCCCCGCCTCCGGTCTCCTGGTCATCCGCCTCTCTGCGCTCGGCGACGTCATCCACACGGTTCCGGCCGTGGCGATGCTGCGCCACGCGCTGCCGGGGCTGCCGATCGAATGGGCCGTCGAGTCGCCTTACCGTGAGCTCGTGGAGATCGTCGCGGGTGTGGGCGCCATTCCGGCCTCGCTGAAGCGCTGGTCGCGGTCGCCGGTTGCGAGCCGGCGCGAGATGGCCTCCTTCCGACGCGCCATTCGCGGTCACGCCACCGCAATCGATTTTCAGGGGCTCATCAAGTCTGCCGTGATCGCCTGCGCGTCGGGAGCGACGCTGCGCTATGGATTCGACCGGGCGGCGATCCGCGAGAAGCCAGCCCTGCTGTTCATCAACCGTCGCGTTCCCGTCGACCGGACGCAGCACGTGGTCGACTGGAACATCGCGCTGGCCCGCGCCGTCGTGCCTCACGCGGTCGCGCCCCCGGTTGATTTCTCTCCCTTCGCTTCCGACCCGTCCGGCAAGCTCAGCGGATACGCCGGAGCGGTCGTTCTCATGCCCGGCGCCGGACGGCCGGAGAAGCTCTGGCCGATCGAGCGCTTCCGGGAGCTCGCCAGCCGATTCGCCGAGAGGGCGCTCGTGGTGTGGGGACCGGGCGAAAAGGAGATGGCCGAGGCGATCGGCGCTCCTGTGGCACCGGCCACGAACCTCCGCGAACTCGCGTATGCTCTGTCGCGTGCGGCCGTCGTGATCGGCGCCGATACCGGCCCGTTGCACCTCGCAGCCGCACTCGGCACGAAAGTCGTAGGGCTGTATGGACCGACGAATCCGCGTCGCAATGGACCTTACCAGCAGCTACAGCGTTGCGTTTCCACGTTCGAAACGTCTCAAAGGATGGACTCCATCGCGCCGCAGGCCGTGATCTCGATGGTGGAAAGGACACTCGCCGAGTGAAACGCCTAATTCTTGCGATCGCAGCGGCACTGCTGCTCCTCGGCGCAGAAGAGGTGCCGGTCGACTACGCCTTCGGAAGCGGTGAGACGCTCGATTTCAGCCTCACCTGGCTCCGGATGTCGGGCGGATCGGCGCGGATGACGATCGCTCCGGCTGCCGGCGATCCATCGAAGCTCCGGATCACCTCCATCGCCGAGACCAGCCGCTCGTTCTCGCGGTTCTACCGCGTCCGCGACGAGATCGAGACGGTGGTCGATCGAACGACGTTCTCGACCCTCCATTACCGGAAGCTGCTGCACGAGGGGAAACGAAACAAGGACGAGACCACGGTCATCGACCCGGCGAAACATCTCGCTGTCCGCCGTGGGGACGAGTTTGCGACCGTTCCGACCCCTGTCTTCGACCCTCTGTCGCTGATCTACCACCTGCGCCGCCTCGATCTGACGCCCGGCAAGGTGCACCGCTTTCCCGTGTTCGCCGACGGGAAGCTCTACACGCTGCAGGCGGACGTAAAAGGGCGGGCGACTCTCGTCACTCCGGCCGGAACATTCAAGACCGTCGTAGTCGAGCCTCAGATGGAAGCGGGGGGGATCTTCCGGGACGAAAAGGGCAAGCTGACGATCTGGTTCTCGGACGATTCCCGGCACCTGCCGGTCCGGATCAGCTCGGATGTGAAAATCGGGGCGATTACGGCGACCCTCCGGAAGGTGACGAATGGGGTTGCGAACGTCGAGCCGGCGGCCGTTGTGGAGTCCAAATAAGAGTGCGTTGACGCTCTATGGTCGCCGGAGTAGACTGCCGGTTCGGCGCACAAAGTCCACAATGTCATACACTTTTCGCCTGTCGGACGCGACAGCGTGGTGTTTCCATCTTCGGCAGCGGAGTCCTATTGAATGAGCGTTCGCCTCGGTGAATTGCTGACGAAAGCAGGTCTGATCTCCCAGGATCAGCTCAAGGAGGCCCTGCGCGTCCAGAAAGACACCGGCGGCAAGCTCGGCGAGACCCTGATCAAGCTCGCCTTCGTCTCCGAAGAGGACATCACCGAGTGTCTCTCGCAACAGTTCGGCGTTCCTTCGATCAACCTCCAGCACTTCGAGATCGACGCCAGCGTCATCAAGCTGATCCCCGCCGACGTCGCCCGCAAATACAACATCCTCCCGGTGAACAAGACCGGCGCCACGATCACCATCGCCATGGCGGATCCGACGAACGTCTTCGCCATGGACGACATCAAGTTCATGACGGGCTACAACGTGGAGCCGGTCGTGGCCTCCGAGCTCGGGATCAAGGCGGCCATCGACACCTACTACGGCACGACGGCGTCGCTCGAGTTGAAGAAGGTCATGGAGGACCTTCAGCAGGCGGAGAGCGCAGATCTGGAGGTTCTCGAAGAAGAAGAGGAGATGGACGTCAACGCCCTGGCCAATTCGGCCGAGGAGGCGCCTGTCGTCAAGCTGGTGAACCTGATCCTGACGGACGCGATCAAACGCGGAGCGTCGGACATCCACATCGAGCCGTACGAGAAGGAATTTCGCGTGCGCTTCCGGGTCGACGGAATTCTGTACGAGATCATGAATCCGCCGATGAAGCTGAAGGACGCCATCACCTCGCGCATGAAGATTCTCGCCAAGCTCGACATCTCCGAGAAGCGCCTCCCGCAGGATGGCCGCATCAAGCTGAAGATCAAGCTCGAGGACAGGAACAAGGAGCTCGATTTCCGCGTCTCGGTTCTGCCGACGCTGTTCGGCGAGAAGATCGTGCTGCGGCTGCTCGACAAGGACAACCTGCGGCTGGACATGACCAAGCTCGGCTTCGAGCCGGAGTCTCTGGTCAAGTTCGAAGAGGCAATCTTCAAGCCGTGGGGGATGGTGCTCGTGACCGGCCCCACGGGGTCGGGCAAGACGAACACGCTCTACTCGGCGCTGGCGAAGGTGAACTCGCCGGAAGTGAACATCATGACGGCCGAGGATCCGGTGGAGTTCAATCTGCCGGGGATCAACCAGGTGCAGATGAAGGAGTCGATCGGACTGAACTTCGCGGCCACGCTGCGGTCGTTTCTGCGCCAGGATCCCAACATCATCCTGGTGGGCGAGATCCGCGACTTCGAAACGGCGGAAATCGCGATCAAGGCCGCGCTCACCGGACACCTCGTCCTCTCCACTCTCCACACCAACGATGCCCCCTCGACGATCAACCGCCTGATGAACATGGGCATCGAGCCGTTTCTGGTCGCCACCTCGGTGCAGCTCATCGCTGCGCAGAGACTGGTGCGCCGCATCTGCGCGAGCTGCAAGGAAGGAGTCGAGGTCACCGCCCAGGCCCTGATCAACCTCGGTTTCAAGAAGGACGAGGTCGGCACGTTCGAGGTGTTGAAGGGCCGCGGTTGTGAGAAGTGCAACAACACCGGATACAAAGGGCGCGTCGGTCTGGTCGAAGTGATGGTTATCGACGACGACATTCGCGAGCTCATCCTTTCCGGCGGAACGGCGATCGACATCAAGAAAAGAGCGATCGAGAATGGCATGATCAGCCTTCGGCGTTCCGGGTTGGTTAAAATCAAGGATGGCGTCACGACGATCGAGGAAGTTGTTCGCGAGACGGTACTGTGAGAAAGCGAGTGGCGAGCAGCGAGTAGCGAGTAGGGGCCGGCGGATTCCCTACTCGCTACTCGCCACTCGCTACTCGCTACGGGAGACCAGATGGCAGTCACTCTTCACCAGCTGTTGAAAACCATGGTCGAGCGCGGAGGCTCGGACCTGCACATCACCACGAACTCTCCGCCGCAGATTCGCGTCGACGGCAAGCTCGTGCCGCTGGACATGCCGCCGCTCGCCGCTCCGGAGACGAAGCAGCTGGCCTACTCGGTCCTGACGGACGCGCAGAAGCACCGTTTCGAAGAGGACCTCGAGCTCGACATCTCCTTCGGCATCAAAGGGCTGGCCCGCTTCCGCGCGAACATTTTCAATCAGCGCGGTGCCACCGCCGCCGTCTACCGGCAGATCCCCTACGAGATCCTCGGCTTCAAGGAGCTTGGTCTGCCGACGGTCGTCGAAGAGATCTGCAACAGGCCCCGCGGCCTTGTGCTCGTCACCGGTCCTACGGGCTCGGGCAAATCGACCACGCTGGCGGCGATGATCGACAAGATCAACCGCGAGCGGCATGAGCACATCATCACCATCGAGGATCCGGTGGAGTTTCTCCACCAGCACAAGAGCTGCATCGTCAACCAGCGCGAGCTGCACGCCGACACGCATTCCTTTGCGAACTCGCTGCGCTCGGCGCTGCGCCAGGATCCGGACGTGGTGCTCATCGGCGAGATGCGCGACCTCGAGACGATCGAGTCCGCGCTGCGCATCGCCGAGACCGGCCACCTCACCTTTGGCACGCTGCACACGAACTCCGCCGCCCAGACCATCAACCGCATCGTCGATGTCTTTCCCGCGCACCAGCAGGCGCAGATCCGGGCCCAGCTCTCGTTCGTTCTGGAGGGAATCCTCTGCCAGACGCTCCTGCCGAAAGCCAACGGCAAGGGTCGTGTCATGGCCATGGAGATCCTCGTGCCGAACTCCGCCATCCGCAACCTCATCCGCGAGGACAAGGTCCATCAGATCTACTCCACGATGCAGACCGGCCAGGCGAAGTACGGGATGCAGACGTTCAACCAGTCGCTGGCGACGCTCTACTTCAAGAAACACATCACTTTGCAGATTGCGCTCTCGCGCTCGTCGAATCCCGACGAGTTGCAGGAGATGATTTCCCGCGGTGCCGGAGCGATTACTCCGCAGAACACGCCGACGGGCCCTCAGAGGCCGCGGACGGCGTGATGACAAAGCCCTGAGTGCTGAGTCCCGAGTCCTGAGTGTGGCAACTCAGGACTCAGCACTCAGGATTCAGGACTGAACTCGGGCAGTTGGGGTGGAGCGGGAGCTAGTGCTCAGGACGGGAGGTTCTATGCCGACATTCGAGTGGAAGGGAACGGGGCGTAACGGTCAGGTGCAGAGCGGCGTGCTGGTCGCCGATTCGAAAGACACCGTCGTGACCATGATGCGCCGTCAGCAGGTCGTCGTCACGGCCGTCAAGGAGAAGGGCAAGGAGATCGCCGTCCCGAAGTTCGGAGGGAAGGTTCCCCCGCAGTTGGTGGCGATCTTCACACGGCAGTTCTCGGTGATGATCGATGCCGGTCTGCCTCTGGTGCAGTGCCTGGAGATCCTCGGCGGACAGCAGGAGAACAAGGCATTCAAGCGCGCCCTCATCACGATCCGTGGGGATGTCGAGGCCGGATCGAGCCTGGCCGACGCCATGCGCAAGCACCCCAAGATCTTCAACGACCTCTTCACCAACATGGTGGCCGCCGGTGAAGCGGGCGGTATTCTCGACACCATCCTGCAGCGTCTGGCGCAGTACATCGAGAAAGCCGTCAAGCTGAACTCGCAGGTGAAGTCGGCGATGATCTATCCGGTCGGCGTCATCTCCATCGCCGCCATCGTCATCGCCGTCATTCTCTGGAAGGTCATCCCGACCTTCGCCGCCCTGTTCGCGGGCCTGGGTGCCGAGCTGCCGCTGCCGACCCGAGTGGTCATCTCGCTGTCCAATTTCATCGCCGACTTCTGGTGGCTGATCGGTGGCTCGATCTTCGCCATCATCACCGGCCTGAAGCGCTGGCACGCCACTCCGAAAGGGAAGCGCATCATCGACGCCTTCATGCTCAAGCTCCCGATCGTGGGCGATCTGGTGCGCAAGATCGCCGTGGCCCGCTTCTGCCGCACCCTGGCCACGCTCACCTCCTCGGGCGTTCCGATTCTCGACGGACTGCAGATCACGGCCAAGACCTCGGGCAACTCCATCGTCGAAGACGCCATCATGGCCACACGCAAGTCGGTCGAAGAAGGGAAGACCATCAGCGAGCCGCTCGGGCAGACTGACGTGTTCCCCACCATGGTCGTGCAGATGATCGCCGTCGGCGAGCAGACCGGCGCCCTCGACACCATGCTCACCAAGATCGCCGAGTTCTACGAGGACGAGGTCGACACCGCCGTCGCCGGCCTCATGAAACTGCTCGAGCCGGTCCTGGTGGCGTTCCTCGGCGTCGCCATCGGCGGCATCGTCATCGCCATGTACATGCCGATGTTCACGCTCATCGGCAAGATGGGTTAATACGGACTCGGGGGTCGGGGGTCGGGGGTCGGTTCATCTCGCCCTGACTCTCGACCTCTCGCTTTGGAGAGGCGACATTCACCACAGAGACACCGAGGACACGGAGATTCACAGAGACGTCTGTGGACCTCTGTGTTCTCTGAGCCTCTCAGGATGGCGGAAAAGAGTGTGTTCGAGAATTGATGCGGTAAGGACAGCGCTCCCGACCCCCGAGCCCTGACCCCCGACCCCCTCCAATGCAATCCGACGCCCGCACGCTCATCGCCGTCCGCGTCGTGGTCGTCACGACGCTGCTTCTGGCGTCGCTGATCATCCAGTACACCGTCCACGAGCTGCTGCCGATCAACTACATGTATTTGACGGCGGGGCTGGCCTATACCCTGACGCTGGTCTACATCCTCGCGCTGCAGCTGATCGCGTCGCGCAAGATCAACCTGATGCTGCAGACGGGCGGCGACCTGCTCGTCGAGACGCTGCTCGTCTACTTCACCGGCGGCCTCGACTCCCCCTTCTCGTTCCTTTACCTGGTTTCGATCATTACCGCGTCGATGCTGCTGTATCGGCGCGGAGGACTCTTCGCGGCATCGGGGGCGGCCATCCTGTACGGCCTGCTCAGCGACCTGATGTACTTCCGCCTCATCCCGCTGCCCGATCAGACGTTCCTGCCGATGTCGCCCGCCGCGTGGACGTCGTCGCGCCTCTACCTGAACGTGGTCACGAACCTCCTCGGCTTCTACGCCACCGCCCTGCTGACTTCCTTCATCTCCGTGAAGCTGCAGAAGACCGCCGAGGAGCTCGACGCCAACCGGCAGAACCTCGCGGAATTGAGAGCGCTCAACCAGAACGTCGTCGAGTCCATCCCCTCGGGGCTCATCACCCTCTCGCCATTCGGGACGGCGACGTTCGTCAACCCGGCGGCGATGCAGATTCTGCAGATGCCGGCCCTCTCCATCCTCGGCCGTCACATCACCGAGCTCGGTTTTGCGACGCTCTCGGAGTGGAACGAGGCACGCGAGACACTCGGATCGCTGACGGTGGTCCGCGGCGAAAAGGATTTCGTCGTCGGCGACGCCACCCGCAACATCGGATACGCGGCCACGCCTCTGAACACGCTCGACGGCACATCGGCCGGTTACACCCTCATCTTCCAGGACCTCACCGAGATGAAGAAGCTGGAGTCCGAGCTCCGGCTGAAGGACCGCATGGCTGCCGTCGGCGAGCTGTCGGCCGGCATCGCCCACGAGATCCGCAATCCGCTGGCCGCGATCGCCGGATCCGTGCAGATCCTGCGGAACTCGAAATCGCTCACCGCTCAGGAGCAGCGGCTCATGACGATCGCCCTGAAGGAATCGGAGCGGCTCAACAAGTCGATCGCCGATTTCCTTCGCTTCGTCCGCCCGCAGGAGAAGCTCAGCGCGGAGTTCGACATCGCCGGCAGCCTCGGCGAGACGCTGGAGCTGTTCGCCAACTCCCCCGAACTGCGTGAGTCGCACAAGATCGTCCGCGACATCGATCCGCCGTCGTTCGCCATCGTCGGCGATCCCGACCAGATCCGGCAGGTCTTCTGGAATCTGGCGCGGAACGCAATCCAGGCCATGCCCAGTGGCGGAACGCTGGCAGTACGCGCCTCAGCCGCGGGCGACGCCTACAGAATCGTTTTCAGCGACAGCGGACGCGGCATGTCCGAGGCGGAGCTCCGTGGCGTGTTCCAGCCGTTCCGCACGAACTTTCCCAGCGGCACCGGACTGGGGATGGCCATCTCGTTCCGCATCGTGCAGGAACACGGCGGAACCATTGACGTCGTTTCCAATCAAGGGACCGGCACGACGATCACCGTTTCGCTGCCGGTGCAGCGGATGCGGCAAGCGAGTAGCGAGTAGGGGAGGCTGGCCTACTCGCTGCTCGCCACTCGCTTCACGAACCGATGCT
>JADGOA010000067.1 GCA_017883215.1 Thermoanaerobaculia bacterium
CGGCGTCCCGCATTCGCGCGGCGATGCGAATGCAATCGTGCGTCCCTCCGTCCCCATCGTTCTCGATATCTTCCCCGCCGATGCCGACAGCGGCTACTTCTTCGACGAAACGCGGACGTTCTGCGTAGGGGAAATCCCCGAGGAGCTGAAGCGGATTCACTCCGACGTCTTCGAAGCGTTTCAGCTCGCCCGGGATCGCATGCGCCCGGGGACTCGCGCCTCCGAGTACCAGGTGCTCGTTTCGGAGTTCTTCGAAGCGAAGGGCTACGCCACCAATCGGAAAGTGCCGACCACGTTTGAAGGATACGTGCACGGGCTGGGGCACGGTGTAGGCCTCGATGTGCATGAGAAGCCGTCGTTCGCTCTCACCATGTCGAATCAGGACATGATCGAGGAGGGAGACATCGTCACGATCGAGCCGGGCCTCTATTTTCCCGACCGCGAGATCGGCGTCCGGATCGAGGACACGTTCGTGGTCACCGCCGACGGGGTGAATACGTTGTGCCGGAGCCCGTACGGGTTGGAGCCGTAGGCACCCGGAGTGCGGACGTCCCCGTCCGCATCGATCGGACGTCCTCGTCCGATCGTTATCGTGTTTGCGACGCGAGACCGCCGGACGAGACGTCCAGCGGCTGCGGACGAGGACGTCCGCACTCCAAAACAAAAGACCGCCAGCACCCGCCGGCGGTCCTTCTCGAGATCGATTATCGAAATTACAGATTCCGCTCGATGAACTTCTGGAGCTCGCCTTTCGGCATGGCTCCGACGGCGCGGTCGACGAGCTTGCCGTCCTTGAACATCATGAGCGTCGGGATCGAAGTCACCCCAAACTGCTGCGCGATGCCGGGATTGTCGTCCACGTTCACCTTGGCGATGACGGCGCGTCCCTGGAAGCTGGGAGCGAGCTCTTCTACGATCGGGCCGATCAGGCGGCAGGGGCCGCACCACGGTGCCCAGAAATCGACAAACGCCGGCTTGCCGGCCTTCAAAACTGACTGCTCGAAATCGTTGTCCGTGACGTGCTGAATCTGTTGTGAGTCACCCATTGCGAATCTCTCTCCTGACGGCTTTTCAAATGGTTCGTTCCGTGCGGAAATTCCAGCGAGAAGCGGCGCGGCAGCATTCGAAACCGGCTCATGCACCGCTTTGTCGAAGGCGATCTCTTTCCGCAACCGGAATTTCACTTCGCCTGCTGTGCCTTAGCATGTAATCTGAACGACCGATGCGACTTGTGCGACTGATGATCCTGGTGCTGCTCGCGGCGGTGATCGCCGCCGAGCCGATCGTGCACACGCATCCTCTTGCGTCGCACGCCGGCGAGAGCAACGGCATTGCCAACCCGAGCGTCTGCGCTGTCTGCGCAGTTGGCGCGGCGCGCGTCCTTGTCGTTGCACCCACCATCGCCGCTCCCACAGTCGTGGTGATGGCGGTGACCAGCCGCGCGGTGGCTACGCACTCCGGCGAAACCCCGCTCTCGCTGACCTCGCGCGCTCCCCCTGCGGCGTAGCCCTTTCTCCTCTTTTCGTCGCAAGCCACCCCAGGAGTCCAATTGCCCCACAACGTGGTGGAGAGCCCCGTGCTCGAGAATACGCGGTTGTACCTTTTCTTAGCTCTGGCAGCGTGGGCCGCCGGCGCCGCGGCACAGGTGCCGCCGGCTCCCGCCGCGCCGCAGACGGCCAGCCCGACTGCCCCTGCACCGGCGGCCACGGCGCTGATCGACAGTTCGGCCGCGCCTCAGGCGCGGCCGAACACCATCGTGATTCCGACGGGCGCCAGCCGCGAAACGCGGCTGCTCCGGTTGTCGCGGCAGGAGTCCATCGACGAAGCGCTGGCGCGAAACCCGGCGCTCGCCGCCGCGCGGGCCCAGGTCGAAGAAGCGCGGGCGCAGGTGGTCAGCGCTGCTGCATTCGCCGACCCGACGCTGATGCTGGACGTCGCCGGTCAGACGAACGCGTTCAAGCCCACCTCTGGCGGCGGTAGCGACCAGGGTGTCGGAGTGACGCTTCCCTTCCCCGGCAAGACCGGCTTGCGGCGCGCGGTGGCGACGGCGGGGCTCCGGGGCGCCGAATTCAACCTCGCTCAACTGCGACAGCAGATCGCCTCTCAGGCCGCGCAGGCTTATGACGCGATCCTCGTTGCATTGCGCCACCGGCAGGACCTGCAGGAGAACCGACAGCTCGCGGCCGATTTCGTCGACAAGACGCAGGCACGGTTCCTCGCCGGCACCGTGGCGCGCGTCGACGTGGTCAAGGCGCGGACCGACCTCTCACAGGCCGACAACGATCTCATCGCGAACGAGGGCGCCATTGCCACCGCACGCGCGTCACTGAACCGCATACTCGGCCGCATGGGGGGCGCTCCGATCGAAACGACCGAGGCGCTCGAAGTGCCGGCGGCGCTCGCTCCCGTCGAATTGCTCCAGGAGACCGCCGCGAACTCGCGTCCGGAGATCCAGAGCCTGGTAGCGCAGCTGCAGGGCGCACGGGCGGCGACGCGCCTGGCGAGCGAGTTCTGGGCTCCCGACTTCAACCTCTCGCTGACACGAAATGCCCCGAACGGCACGCCCAGCACGTACACGAGCGCCGTCACGATTGGCGTGCCGCTCTTCTTCTGGCAGCATCAGCGCGGCGACCTCGCGAATGCACGCCACCGCGAAGAGGAGCTGACCGCCAACATCGCCGATATCCGCTCGCAGGTGAGCCTGGACGTCCAGACGGCATTCACGGCGGCATCGACGGCGTTGCGGCAGGCGATCTTCATCCGCGACCAGCTTCTGCCCGAGGCGCGCGAGGTCTACCGAGTGGCCTCTGTCAGCTACGGACTGGGCGGGTCGTCCGCACTCGATCTTCTCGACGCCAAACGCACTCTCCTCTCAGCGGAGAGCCAGTACGTCGACGCTCTCGGCGCCGCCAACGATGCCCTGGCCGCTCTCGAGCTCGCCATCGGCGCGCCGCTTCCCCGCGCCACTCCCGGAGAACATTGATGAATCAGTGCAGTCGGTTTATCCACAGATTGGCCAGCGGCGCGGCAGTCGCGCTCGCGTTCGGAACTTTCGCGTGCGGCGGAGGCAGCAACGATGCGGCCCAGACCGCGACCTCCCCCGCGCAGACGAGGTCAACCGCGTTCCGCAACGTGCGCACGGCGCCGGTCATGGCTTCTTCGTTCCTGCGCACGATCGAGGCGACCGGCACGGTGGCCTTCGATCAGAACCGGTCCACTCAGGTGCTCTCGCCGATTTCCGGCCCGGTGGCGCGGATCCTGGCCGGCGTCGGCAGCCGCGTAAGCCGCGGTGAGGCGTTGGCGGTCGTTTCCTCGCCTGATTTTGCGGCCGACGTGAGCGCCCTCCGGAAAGCAGAGGCCACAGCCCGCAATGCGCGGCACATCGCAGACCTCGATCAACAGCTGTTCAAGAATGACGCAATTGCCCGGCGCGACCTCGAGCAGGCGCAGACGGACGCGATCAACGCTGAATCCGATCGCGATACGGCCATCCAGCAGCTGCGATCGCTCGGCGTCGCAGAGTCGACAATCAACGACATTCGCGCCAATCGCCCTGCAGAAGACCTCGGCGGCATCATCCGCTCCCCGATCACCGGCAGCGTCGTCGAGAGACTCATCTCCCCCGGCCAGCTCCTGCAGGCAGCCACTACGCCCTGCTTCACGGTCGCGGATCTCTCCAGCGTCTGGGTGATGGCGAACGTGTTCGCGGCCGACCTGCCGTCGATCCACATCGGTGACACCGCTGATGTGATCACGGAGTCGGGGCAGACGCTTCCCGGACGCGTCGATTACATCGCCGCCCTGGTCGATCCGAACACTCGTGCCGTCTCGGTGAGGCTGGTCGTTCCGAATCCCGGAGAAGTGCTGAAACGCGACCTGTACGTGCGCGTTGCCATCCACCCGCGAACGCCGGCTCAGGGACTGCTCGTGCCCGTCTCGGCCGTCTTGCGCGACGATCAGAACATCCCGTTCCTCTTCGTGGCGAAGCCCGACGGCACGTTCGCGCGGCAGCAGGTGCAGCTGGGGTCGCGGCTGGGTGATCGCCAGGAGGTCACTTCCGGAGTGGCCGCTGGTCAGTCCGTCGTGATCGAAGGAGGGCTGTTCCTGCAGTCGGAGGAGCACCAGTGACGACGCCCCCACTCGAGCCGATCAACGGTTCCAACGGTATCGAACCGGAAGAGCGGAGCTCGTTCATCAACCGCCTCGTTGCCAGGTCGCTGCGCCAGCGGTTCCTTGTCCTCTTTTTTTCGGTACTGCTGATCGCCGGGGGCACGTACTCCTTCCGGCGACTTCCAGTCGACGCCTATCCGGATCTCTCGCCGCCACAGGTCGAGATCGTCACCCAATGGGAAGGACACGCGGCCGAAGAGGTCGAGCGGTTGATCACGGTTCCGATGGAAACGGAGATGAACGGCATCCCGAACATGACCGTCATCCGCTCCATCTCGCTGTACGGCCTGTCGGACGTGCGCCTGACGTTCACGAACGATACGGACAGCTACTTCGCCCGCGAGCAGGCGTTCGAGCGCCTGGGCGACGCTGCTCTGCCGGCGGGAGTGACGCCGAGCATCGCGCCGCTGTTCTCGCCGTCGGGGCTGATCTACCGGTATGTCATCGACAGTCCGGACCGCTCTCCGATGGAGCTGAAGACGCTCGAGGATTGGGTCATCGAGCGCCAGTACAAGTCTGTTGCCGGTGTCGCCGACGACTCCGGTCTGGGCGGCCCGACCATGCAGTACCAGGTGCTGCTCGATCCGGCCAAAGTTGCGTCGGTCGGCCTGTCGGTTCCGCTGGTCGTCAATTCCCTCAGCGCCAACAACAGCAACGCCGGAGGCGGCTTCTACACGCAGGGCGGTCAGTTCTACTACGTCCGCGGACTGGGCCGGCTGACCACGCTCGAAGACATCGCGAATGTCGTCGTCGCCGTCCACAACGGCACGCCGGTGCTGATCAAGGACATCGGCCAGGTCGTCATCGGCACCGCGCCGCGGCTCGGGCAATTCGGATTCAACGATCGTGACGAGGCCGTCGAGGGCGTGATCCTGATGCGCAAGGGAGAGCAAGCGCAGGTCGTCCTCGATCGCCTGGAGAAAAAGACAGCAGAACTGAACAGATCGATTCTGCCGGCGGACGTGAAGATTCATCCGTACTACGACCGCCGCGAGCTGATCGCCCTGACCACTCACACCGTCGAGGACAACCTCCTCAGGGGCATGCTCCTGGTGATCGTCATCCTCATCTTTTTCCTTTACGACTTCCGCGCCGGGCTGATCGTCGCCATCACCATTCCGCTGTCTCTCCTCGTGGCCTTCATCTTCCTCGACCTGAAGCACGTGCCGGCGAACCTGCTGTCGATCGGCGCCATCGATTTCGGCATCCTGGTGGACGGCGCGGTGGTGATGGTGGAGAACATCTTCCGGCGTCTCTCCCTCAACACCGAGAGCGAGAATCCGCAGCCGGTCGGGCGCGTGATCGTCCAGGCTGCGGCCGAAGTCGACCGGCCGATCTTCTACGCCGTCGCGGTGATCGTGGCCGGTTTCCTGCCCATCTACGCGCTGTCCGGTCCGTCGGGACAACTGTTCCGTCCGATGGCGGACACGACCATCTTCGCCCTCATCGGCGCGCTCGTGCTCGCGCTGACGCTCGTTCCGGTGCTCTGCTCGTGGGCATTGCGGCGCGGTGTGCGCGAACGCCGGAACGGTCTGTTCGAAATGATTCGGGATGCCTACACCCGCGGCCTCGACTACTGCCTCGCCCATCCGTGGGGCACCACGCTGGCATCGGCGGTCCTGTTCGCGCTGTCGCTGCTTCTGATTCCGGGAATGGGCGCCGAGTTCATGCCTCACCTCGACGAGGGTTCGCTCTGGATCCGTGCCACCATGCCCTCGACGATCTCGTTCGAAGAGGCCTCCAAAATCTCGCCTCAGGTGCGCGCGATCCTGCGCTCGTTCCCGGAGGTGACCGTCGTGGCCAACGAGCTCGGGCGGCCTGATGACGGCACCGACCCGACCGGATTCTTCAACGACGAATTCTTCGTCGGGCTGAAGCCGTACGATCAGTGGACCGGCAAATTCCGCCGGAAGGACGAGCTGATCGAGGCCATCAACGAGAAGTTGAAGGCCTTCCCCGGAATCGTGTTCAACTTCACGCAGCCGGCCGAAGATGCGGTCGACGAGGCGGAAACGGGCCTCAAGAGCTCGCTGGCCGTGAAGATCTTCGGCCCCGATCTGGCCACGCTCGAGAATCGCGCCGACGCGATCAAGCACGTCCTCCAGCACGTCCGCGGCATCACCGAGATCTCCGTCGTCAGGCAGCTCGGCCAGCCGAGTCTCGCGGTCGACATCGATCGCGCCAAGATCGCGCGCTACGGACTGAATGTCGCCGACATCAACGGCTTGATCGAGGCTGCAGTCGGCGGGACGGCCGCAACGCAGGTCGTACAGGGCGAACGGCTGTTCGATCTCGTGGTGCGCCTGCAGCCTCAGTTCCGCGAGACGCCCGAGGCCATCGGCAACATACTCGTGGCCACCCCGGGTGGGCAGCAGGTGCCACTGAAAGAACTGGCGAAGATCGAGGTCGTGAACGGCGCCTCGTTCATCTACCGCGAGGACAACTCGCGCTACATCGGCGTGCAGTACTCGATCAGCGGTCGCGACCTCGCCAGCGCCGTCAGCGACGGGCAGCAGCACGTGGCGAGATCCGTCGTCCTCCCGCCGGGATACCGCGCCGTCTGGGGCGGTGAGTACGAGGAATACACCGCCTCCCGCAAGCAGCTGCAGATCATCGTTCCCATCACGTTCCTGCTCATCTTCATGCTGCTGTTCATGCTCTATTCGAACTTCAAGTTCCCGATGATCACGGTGCTGGCGGTCGTCCTCTCCTCGCCCATCGGCGGCCTGGTCGCGCTGCGCCTCACCGGAACCCCGTTCTCGGTCTCCTCCGGCATCGGGTTCATCGCCCTTTTCGGCGTGTCGGTGCAGACGGCCGTCATCTACATCTCATACGCGAACGAGCTCCGGCGCGACGGACGCAGCATCGTCGAGGCGACACGCACGGCAGCCATTCTCCGGCTTCGACCGATCATGATGACCGCGTTGGTGGCCGCGCTGGGACTTCTCCCGGCCGCACTGTCGACCGGCATCGGCTCCGACACGCAGAAACCGTTCGCCCTGGTGATCGTGGGCGGTCTTTTCTCCCGGCTGCTCATCAGCGTCTTTCTCATGCCCGCCATGTACGCGCTCGTGGCCCGGCCCCACGACAAGCTGGAGGTGTGACCGTCTGGCGCAAGCCGCGGGTCAGTTGACAGTCTGCGGACCGCCGACCGCAGTAAGACCGCGGTCTGCGGTCTCCTCTCTTGGCACGCGGCTGGCTCATCCGGAGGGCGATGCCCGAACGACGCCACACCAACCGGCCGGAATCGACCGATCGCAGGTCATTCCCTCGCCCTCCCCTCTGGCTGAACCTGCTTCTGCTCGTCATCGCTGCTGCCGGGTTCGCTTACGCCAAGCACCAGCGCGATGTCGTCCGCGAGAAGTCGGCGATCCTGTTCAAACCGAGCCCGTCGAATCCCACGGAGCTGATCCGTGTCCGCGACGACCTCTCGCAGATGGACCTGACCAAGACACAGCTCGCGCGCGAGCTCGACAGCCGCATGAAGCTGCTGCAAGGCCTGGCCGCGGAGCAGTTCTACATCGCCATCGACACGACGAAGAGAAAGTTCTATTTCCGCTTCGGGAAAGACGTCGTGCGCGAGGCCGACGCGGAGATCGGACCGGCAACAACCGTGACCGCTCCCGACAAAACAACCTGGACGTTCGTGCCCGTCAAGGGGGCGTTCACTGTCGCCAGCAAACAGACGGACTACACGTGGCCGGTACCAGCCTGGGTGTACGCGATGGAAAAGAAGCCCGCGCCCCCCGAGGCGCGCGCGATTCCGAACGGCCTCGGCAAATACGTGATCGTGTTGCCGAGTGACTACATCATTCACTCGCCTCCCCCGCCGGACAGCCCTCTGGCCGGCCAGCCGAAGCCCGGCTCCATCATGGTTCCCGAGGCCGATCTGGAGGCGATCTGGCCGCGGATCACCGATCAAACAAGGGTCTACATTTTCTGAAGGAGTGCGGGCGTCTCGCCCGCCGTCGCCGGGCGTCCCGCGCCCGGCGACCTTCCCGGCGGAACGAGCGATCCGGCGCGGGACGCCAGATCGCGGCGGGCGAGACGCCCGTACTCCAGGAGCCTCAACGGGAGACACATGCGTCGATGGATCGGATTTCTCGGTAGTTGGGCGTTGCTGGTGCTGGCGCTCGGGCTGGCTTCGTTCGCCTTCGCCGGCGAGTGGATCAACATGCGCGACATGCAGCGCCTCGACCGCGTGGCGATGATCGACGAAATGATCCGTGCGCGCAGCGGAAACACCACCGAAAACCTGCGCGTCACGCAACAGCAGCGCGCGTCCGAGGTGAACGTGTTGCAGGGGCAGGTCGCGGACGTGGCGAAGCAGACCACCGATCTCCCCGACACCGGTCAGACGATCCTGGTGTCGACGGAAGAGAACCGGCTCTACGTCCGCCGCAACGGCCAGACGATCTTCCAGGCCGTCTGCTCGACCGGCAAGGGAACCACGCTCGCCGTCGACGGCCACACGCTCGTCTTCGACACGCCCATCGGCAAGTTTCACATCATCGCCAAGGATGAGAACCCGCAGTGGGTGCCGCCCGACTGGCATTACGTCGAGCAGGCACGCAAGAACGGGATGCGCGTCGTCCACCTCAATCCCGGCGATGCCATCGACGCCGATACCGGACAGCTCGCGCGCGGCGGCAGCGAGGGCGTGTGGTCGTGGTTCGGCAGTGGAAGCCGCCGCGTCCTGCGCATCAAAGGCAAGACCGTCGTGGAGGACGATCGCGGAGTCGAGCGCGAGCTCCCCCCTGGGAAAATGATCACCGCCGGCGACGCCATCGTCGTGCCGCCGATCAGCACACCGCAGCGACACTTCGACAAGGTGCTCGGCCTGTACCGCCTCGAGCTCGGCGACGGCTACGGCATTCATGGGACCGACGAGCCGGCCAAACTCGGACAGTCGGTGTCGCACGGCTGCGTGCGACTCGGCGACGACGACGTCAGGAAACTCTACGAGATGGCAAATGTCGGCGACGAGGTGGTCATTTACTGAGGGCATGGGGCATGGGGCACGGGGCATGAGTAGAGGCAGGTAGGCGCTCATGCCCCATGCCTCATGCCTCATGCCGCCCGCCCGCGCGTAACGTGCAAGCTTCGCAAAGTACAATCGCGGCGTAATGCACGTCTGGCGCGAGCGACTGGACCGCTGGCTCACCCCACCGGCGCGGCGCTGCGTTCTCTCGCCGAACACCATCACGGTTCTGGCGCTGCTGCTGAATCTCGCCGCGGCCGTGCTTCTCGCCTTCGGCGGCCGACTCCCTCTCCTGTTCGTCGCCGGGATGATCCTGTTGATCGTTGGAGGTTTCGCTGATTCATTCGACGGCATCGTCGCGCGGGTGCAGCAGAAGCAGACGCGTTACGGCGATTTTCTCGACCATTCGGCGGACCGCCTCAGCGACGTCTCGCTGGCGATTGGATGGATGGTTGGGAGCGCCGTGCGTCCGTCGCTGATCATCGCGACGGTCGTAGCGATCATGCTCAACGGCTACGTCGGAACCCAGATCGAGGCCACCTGGCGCGAACGGAACTATGACACCGTCGGACGCGGAGAGTTCGTTCTCGCCCTCGTGGTCTTTCCGATCGTCTCGTTCATCCTGGCCTCCAACGGATGGCGAGACGCCGGCATCGCCGGCATCGCGGTCGCCGAGTACCTGACTTTGCTGATGATCGCCTTCGCCCTCCTCGGGATCGCGCAGCGGCTGGTCCTGGCCGCACGGCTGGAGAGATCGGAATGACCGTTCGCCGGAACGTCATCACCGGCCAGCCGATCGTCTTCGCCCCGGAACGCGCCGGACGACCGCACGCGTTCATCGACGACACCGCCGAGGAGGTCTGCCCCTTCTGTCCCGGCAACGAGTCGCAGACGCCGCCGGAGATTCTGCGCGTCGGCGACGACACCTCGTGGCGCGTGCGGGTGTTTCCCAACAAGTACCCCGCGGTCGAAACACACGAGGTGATCGTCGAGTCGTCGCGGCACGATGCCAGCTTCGACTCCATCGAAGCCGCGCCGGAGGTCGTCGCCGTCTTCGCGGAACGCTACCGGGCGCTGGCCGCCTCGCATCCGCCGTACGTCGCACTGTTCAAGAACCACGGGCGAACCGCCGGGGCGTCGATCTCGCACATTCATTCGCAGATCGCCGCCATCCCGTTCGTGCCACCGCGGATCGAGGCGGAGCGCAACGCGTTCGCGAATGCGAGGGAATGCCCGCTCTGCACCGCGATCGAGTGGCATCGACGGGAAGGGTTGTTGATCGCCGAGTCCGAGTCGTTCGCGTGGATCGCGCCGCATGCGTCCGCCTTCGCCTATCAGCAATGGGTGATCCCGAAACGGCACCAGAGCGAGATCGCAACATTCGATGACCGCGAAGTGCGCGACCTCGCCGGGATGTTGCAGGCCTCGACAGCGGCCATGCGAGCGATCTCCGCGTCGCACAACTGGCTGTTTCTATCGTTTCCCGGCGAAGCGGCCGCGCATTGCTACGTCGATCTCTTTCCGCGCGTCACCAACGTGGCGGGATTCGAGCTCGAAACGGGTACGTACATCGATGTGGTCGATCCTGCGGCGACGGTACGCCGCATGAGCCGCTGATGCTTCCGCTGAAAGACCTGAACCCGATCCGCACCGCGCCGGTCGTGAACCATGTGAAGCGGTGCTCGGTGGTCAGTGCTCGGTGCTCGGACGCATCCGGCACCGAGCACCGAGCACCGAAAGGCTACTTCGCGGCAAAGAACTGATCGAGGTGCTCGTAGGCCTGGCGCAGTCCTTCGCTGGCGCCGCTCACTTCGGCGAATGCGCTCCGATAGACGTTCGCGATGCGGGCGGTGTTGTGCTCGCGGATCGCGTAGAGGACCTCCCGCAAGCCTTCCGCCTCCCGGGCTACGACATCAGGCCGTGCGAGCTCGCGCTCGATCAGCAACTGCGCGGCGCGGAGATGGTCGGCGTCGTCGGTACGGGGCGGCTGCGAGGGTGTGGATTGGGGCGCTGCCGGAGGCGGCGTACTCGTCGTGCTCGTCGATGCGGCTGCGACCTGTGCGGCAATGGGTGTGTAGGAGGGGCGCCCTTCGAGCGGCGTCGTGTGGCCGCCGATGTCGACGGCACCGGGAAGCTCGCGGAGCTGCGTGGTGAACTTCCCCATCATGAGGAACAGCTCTTTCTCGTTGGCGAAGTTGCCGACCAGGCGAGCGCCGCGCGCCAGCTCCAGGCTTTCGGACTCCTGCAGCATGATGAATGCCTTGGCCCGGTCTTCGAGTGAAATGCGCTTCGCGCACACCTTCCAGGCAGTGAGCGTCCCCTGGATGAAGCAGGCCTGGCCCGCTCTGATGCTGACCGCTTCGACGGTGACGTTCTCGTCGATACGGATCGAACCGTTCGTCGATTCGATCTCGGAGTAATTACCGGAATTCTGGATGACCAGGTTCCCCGGCGTGCGGATGGAGAGCTGTCCCTGGTTGTTGACCCTGATCTCGGTTCCCCGAGGAATGATCATGGTAGGAAAATTCGGTTGTTCGGCGCCTGCACCACTCACGATTCCCTCCTTCTCCCGACGAACGCCGATGGCAGTGGATCGAAGTCTTTGTAATCGCGGCTGGAGCGCGCCTTCATCAGCAGAAGGGCCTCGCCGCTCCATTGGTAATTGAGGATGTAGATGCGGGGGTCGATCGGCACGAACGTCCCCTGCTGCTCGAGGTCGCTGCGAACCTCGTAGTGAAGATGGGAGTTCGTGCTCCATCCGGTCGATCCGACGGTGGCCACGACGTCCCCCTGCTTCACCTGCTGGCCGGAACGCACTTTGACGGTGTCGCAATGTCCGTAGATGGTGATGAAACGGTCGGCGTGATTGATGACGACCACGTTGCCGAAGCGCCACCAGGCGATGCTCTGGGAGAGCGGATAGCGCCCTGCGAAAGTCACCTGGCCGTCGGCCGATGCGTAGATCGGCGTTCCCACCGCCGCGGAGAGATCGAGCCCCTTGTGGAAGTCGGCCACGCGCGTGAAGGGCGATATCCGCGATCCGAACGGCGAGGTCAGAACGAATCGGTCGGAGGGCAGCGGGAGGATCGACGGGGTATGGCGGACGATGTCGGCGTTGGCCGATTCGTAGCGGATGATGACCTCGAGCTGTTCCTGCAAGCGCCTCATGGAGCTCTTCAGCGAGCGCTCCCGGATCAGGGCGTCGTCGACATCGTGGGAGTTGGGGTCCGCCTTCGAGCGCGCCGGAATGGAGAGCCCGCCCTGCCCGAGGGTCTGGTCGAGACCGTAGACCGTGATGAGCTTCTCGACGCGAACTCGCTCTTCCTCGAGCGTCCGCTCCAGCGAGGACATCTGCACCACGTTTTCGTGCAGCCGCTCGCGCTGGATCTCGCGCTCGTGCCGCATCGCGCTGAGGTAGTTGTCTTTGTAGACCCGCCGGATGACGGTCGGAGCGGCGGCCATCGAGCCGATGACGGCGGCGAGGACAATGGTCAGAACGCCGACGCCGACGGCCACGCGGCGGCGGTTCAAGAAGAAGTACCGCACGCGGCGACGGATGTCGCTGGGGACGATCTGGATTTCGATCATGACCTTGGCACCCGCCGGTACGCGCGGGTTGGTCAATATAACACACGCAGTTGCACAGTCTGGTGGGCAGCGGAAGGGGCACGCGGCATACGCGCTCACTTAAACGCTCCGCCTCGGAGCAGAGTCACGAGCTCGGTCCCCTCGCCCCGCGGCGCGAGCGCGCTCAACCACGCTGTACGAACGTCCGCGGGGCGAGGGGATGCAAGGGGAGTGGGGTACCGAAA
>JADGOA010000387.1 GCA_017883215.1 Thermoanaerobaculia bacterium
AAAACGGTCCGTGAGGCCGTGGGCCGCGCGGAAGCGATTGCGGCCCGCTTCATCGAACCGGAATCCGTCGCCGTGGGACCACGGTGGGATCACTTCGATGCGTTCGGGCGAAACGCCCTTGGCCACGATCCGCTCGCGCATGAAGCGATCGAGCACGATGACGAGCGAGGCGGCGCGAAGGCTGAAGGCCAGCAGAGAGTTGAGACCTCGGGCGAGCCCGGAATCCGCGCTCAGCCACCCGGCGGCGATGGCTTCGTCCGGATTGAGGTCCATGATCCAGAGCGCCAGCTTCGAGCGGCGGACCCGCGCGTAAAGCGCCGCGAGGAATGAGATAAGCGGCGGCGAGGTCATGGCGATCACCAGATCGTGCCGGCCGAGCAACAGAAGACGGGCCAGACAACTGGCCAGGAACGAGCCGAAATCCGCCAAGCGGCCCAGTCTGGCCGCCTTGCCGAACCCCGAGGACCAGATGCGGACGATGCGGACGCCGCGCCAGTGCTCCTCTTTCGGGAACTCGCGCGCCGGGTCGTCGTAGGCGCGGCGGCTGCAGACGACGGTGACCTCATGGCCTTGCTGTACAAGCCGTTGCGCGAGATCGGAGGCGTGCTGCGCGGTCGATACGACGTCCGGGTGGAACGTCTGGTTCAGCAGGAGAATGCGCATTGGGAAGAACTACGAGTATGGGACTAGCGGGACTTTGACACTGCGGCTGCGTAGGACAGGCGGCCTTCCGCCGCGCCCAGATTCTCCGACTTGCAGAGGAGATAGGAACCGATCGAGAGCGTGTCCATCTGGGTGCGCAGGAAGCAGTCGATGGCCTGCTCGGGAGTGTTCACAATGGGCTCGTTTTCGTTGAACGAGGTATTGAGCAGGACCGGCACGCCGGTGAGTTCGTCGAATCTTTTGATGAGCTGCCAGTAGAGCGGGTTGACGCTCTGCTCGACGGTCTGCAAACGGCCGGTGCCGTCGCCGTGGGTCACGGCGGGAATGCGCGCCTGCTGGTGCGGCTTGATCTTGTAGGCCGCCACCATGAAGGGCGCGGGATAGTCGGTCTCGAAGTATTCGCCGACTCGTTCGGCCAGGATGGAGGGGCAGAAGGGCCGGAAGGGCTCGCGGTATTTGATGCGACTGTTGAGTGTGTCCTTCATCGCGGCGTTGCGGGGGTCGGCCAGGATGCTGCGGCCGCCGAGGGCGCGGGGACCGAACTCCATCCGCCCCTGGAACCATCCGACGATTTTACCGGCGGCGATCTCGCGCGCGGTTCGGTCGATGAGGTCGCGGTCGTCCAGGCGGTGGAACTCGAGGCCCTTTTCATCCAGCGCTTCTTGAATGTCGCAGTCGCTGTACTCGGGGCCGTAATAGACGTGCCGCATGTGGAAACTGCGCGGTTGCTTCAACACCTGGTGTTGGACGTACAGGGCCGCGCCGATGGATGTGCCGGCGTCGTGCGCGGCGGGTTGGACGTAGACATCCTGGAAAGGCGTGTGGTCGAAGACCATTCCGTTGGCCACGCAATTGAGCGCCACGCCGCCTGCCAGGCACACCGCCTTTTGGCCGGTCTGTGCGGCAACATATCGGAGCAGTTCGAAGTAGTTATCTTCGAGTACCTTTTGCACGGAGGCCGCCAAATCGGCGTGCTTCGGCAGAATCTCGGTGCGGGGGAGGCGCGGCATGCCGAAGACATCGATCATCCGGGGGGAATACACGCATCCGATCTCGGGCGGTCCGTTCTCCCAGGTCATGGGGACACCACGCGTGTGGTGGACGAAGTAGCTCAGGTCGAGCGCGCACTGTCCGCCGTCCGTGCGAACCACCTCGCGGACTTGCGAATAGAAGCGCGGCTCGCCGTAAGCGGAAAGGCCCATCATCTTGTATTCGTCGCCGTAATTGGGAAATCCGAGGAACTGCGTGAAGGCGGTGTAGAACAGGCCCAGCGAGTGGGGGAATTGTACGGAGCCGCGCACCTCGATCTGGTTGCCGCGTCCGACGCCCCACATGACGCTGCTGAAGTCGCCGAAGCCGTCGATCGAGATCACGGCCGCTTCCTCAAAGGGCGATGCGAAGAAGGCGCTGGCGAGATGGGCGCGGTGGTGCTCGACGTTGTGGAGGGGAGCGCGTTCGAGCGAGCGCAGGCCGGCGGGCGCGAAGTGATCTTGCAGTTTCGCGATACGGACGTTGTTGTTCACGCGCGAGCCGAGACTTGGCCAAAGCGAGGGGCTGAGCGCGGCACGGAGGATCTTGCGCCCGAGGTGCGCGCGCGGATCGCGCGAGATGGCGATGGCGTCGACGCTGTCGCAGCCGGCCTGATCGAGGCAAGTGCGGATGGCGGCGGCCGGAAATCCGGCCCAGTGCTTCACGCGGTTGAGCCGCTCCTCTTCGATGGCTGCTACCAACTGGCCGTCCTCGAACAAGGCGGCCGACGAGTCGCCGTGGAAGGCGTTGATGCCGAGAATTCTCATGAGCGCACCTCTTCGCGCCGCAACTGATCGACGTTGATGTCGACGAGCAATCGAAACCAGAATGCTTGCAGAAAGTGGAAAATGGCGCCCTCCTTGCCGTCCAGGAATCCGAGGCGGATCACGTAGCGGTAGGTGAAGTAAAGGAAGGGGCGGATGTAGAGTGGCAGCCGGGCCCAGATCATCTTGAGGAAAACCGTCCTTTCATCGGGATTGCCGAAGAGAGCCGGGGCGATGACGTACCGGCCTCCCTTCGCTCGCCGCATCTGTTCTTGCGCCAGAAGGCGGGCGTAGCGGTTGTGTTTGTCGATCCAGAAAGTGATGTCATCTTCTTTCTTGTTGGCTTCGACCAAGTCGTGCTTCAGTTCCAGGGTTCGGCCGGTCACGAAGAAGTGGTGATCGACGAGGTCGCTGGGGTCGGTTTGCACGCATCCGCGGCGGAACATCTTGAGCAGATACTTCGGGTAGTAGCCGCCGTAGCGGATCCACTTACTGCGGAAGACCTGGCGGCGCTTCAGGAAGACGCCCTCGATGCCTTCGAGGGCGGTGGAACTCAGGTCCTGAATTTCGCCGGCAAGTTCCGGGGTGACTCGTTGATCGGCGTCGAGCGCCAAGACCCATTCGCCCTGGAGGGGCAGGTTTTCGAGGGCCCACTCCCATTGCCGCGCGTGGGTCTCGAATGGATGGCCGTAGATGGCGCCGCCGAACCGGGCGGCGATCTCGCGCGTGCGGTCCGTGCTGCCGGAATCCACCACGAAGATCTCCGTCGCCCAGCCGGCCACGCTGCGCAGGCATTCGGCGAGATTGGCCTCTTCGTTATAGGTCAAGACTATGGCGGATATTTTCAATTGACGATCTCGCTGTAAGCTGCGATCAGTTGCTCGGTCACTCTCTCCAGCGAATACTGCGTTTGACAGAGGCACTTTCCGTTAGCTCCCATTTCTTTGAGCAGGGGGGCGTTGTGGAGCAACCGGAGGAGAGACCGGCTCAGCGCGCCT
>JADGOA010000388.1 GCA_017883215.1 Thermoanaerobaculia bacterium
TCGGTGATCTGGTTGCCGTCGAGGAAGGGGATGCTCTTCGGGCTGGCCTTGAAGAAGGCGGCGGCGATGACGGACGAGTACTCGGCAAGGCCGCGGCCGGCGTGCGTCCAGTGGCGGAACGCGGCCGACGGCAGGACCTTCATCACGTCGCCGGAGACGCGGAAGTAGTCCGACGCGGCCTCCCAGGAGCGAAGCGAGTGGCCTGCCAGCCCGACGCCCTCCTCGGCCCAGGTGCGGAAGTCGGCCTCGGAGAGGACGGGCTGCACCTCGAGCACGGCGGCGCGGTACTCCGCCGCGAGGGAGGGGGCGTGCACGGCGAGTTTGCGCTCGATCTCATCGAGGAATTGCTGGTCGATGGGCATGTAGTGAGTATAGCGAGGGGGGTGGGGATGGGGGAGGCGGGGACAAAGGGCGATACAATGGGACGGTTCTTGAGGGAATCCATGCCGCACACGTGGCGAATCGAACCGAGTGAAGTCGCAAGGAAGTCCGGCGACGATCTCAAGCGGATTATTAACCAACTGCTTCGTGCTGAGCGGCGCACCCACCGCGATGCTTGCTCGATCTACACCTCAGACAGGAATAACGTCGAAGACGAAGGAGTCGACGGACGGGTTCTCGGCTGGGCGTCTGCGTCACGCTGGATCCCAGCAGGTGAGAGCATCTGGCAGTGCAAAGGTGGGCACGCCAAGCCGACTAAGGCGCAGGTAGAGAAGGAACTCAAGAAGCCCGGTGTGTCGAAGGCGCTCCGCGCTGGTTGCCACTATGCGTACGTGCTGTCGGCCGAGCTTGAGGATCCGCAGCGAACCTCAGTGCTCGAACTAATCGGATCAGCATTCGAAGAGCTCTATCCGGAGATCGCCGCGGCACACAACTGGACGCTACTCACGGCTTCAGATGTGGCGGAGTGGGCCACCGAGCATCCAGTCATGCTCTTCGAGTTCAACCATCCGGTCGCGGGTTTCGTCAGAGCTGACCAATGGCTTGCGAGGGGGCCGGATCATCGCGCCCCGTTCCAGGCTATCGCGAACAGAGATGCGAACATCGAGGCGATACTCGGTGTAATCGATGATCCGCTGTTGCCCCAGAGGCACGTTCGAATTCAAGGAAAACCGGGCGTCGGCAAGACGCGCCTCGCGCTTGAGACCTTTAGTGGCAGGGACGAGGAGGATTTGGTCCTGTTTGCCCCGGAACCCCCATCTGACCCAACTCTTTTCTCTTGGATGATGGATCACGAGGCGGCGACCGCGACCCTCGTCGTCGATGAGTGCGAGCCCCGGGATAGCGCGAAGTTGGCGGACTTGGCCGCAATGGGTGGCGGGCGTCTCGCACTAATAACGATCGGGCTACTGCCCAGCGGCGGTAGTACGTCGGGCGCGCACATCATCAACCTCGAACTGGTTGCAGAAGAAGACGTGAGGAAGGTCCTTCAAGGAGCCTTCGCGTTGAGCCCAGAGCAAACGAGCTTTGTGGCACGAATCGCTTTGGGAGACCTCCGCTTGGCGATGACGGTGGCGCCTCTGGTGCTCGATGGGCAAGTGAGCCTGTTCGAACTGACGAGCGAGTTCAACGTACGCACTTTGCTTGAGCGCCTGATTCCGCCCGACGAAGGCTCGCGTAAGGTCGTTAGGGCACTCTCGTTGATGACCCGTGTCGGATGGTCCGACGAAGTCGAAGAAGAAGGCCGAGCACTTATGGCGTTCTTCGAAATCCCTTACGGGGAGGCGCGCGACATCGTTGGGAAGCTTGTTGCGAGGGGGGTCGTAGCGCGGAACGGGCGATATCGATATATCCGCTCGGAGATGATGGCCACCTGGCAGGCTGGCCAACTGTGGAGAGAGCGTCGCGATGATCTTCTGGCGTTTATTGGCGAACTGCCGCAACCGGCTGGCGACGCGCTTCGCGATCGATTCACGGGGTTGGCCGGTATTCCCGAGGCGCAAGAGATCCTGGACGCCATGGCGGGCGTCAGGGGCCCTTTCGCAAGCATAGAGGCGCTTGACGACGAGCGATCTGCGTCTTTTTTCGGGCGACTCGCCAACGCCGCTCCCGACGCTGCAGTCGAGACGCTTCAGTCTGTGATCGGCGGCGCTTCGAGAGAGCGCCTGTTGTCATTTGAGCGGGGCAGGCGGAGTGTCATCTGGGCCCTCGAGAGGCTAGCGGCCCGGCGTTCAACCTTCTTCGCCGCAGCGCGCGTAGTGCGGCGTCTCGCAGAGTCGGAAAACGAGACGTGGGGTAATAACGCGACTGGCGTGTGGAGCTCGCTCTTCCTTACATACCTCGGTGGTACAGAAGTTCCGGCCTACGAGCGGTATGACCTCGTTCAAGAAGCACTCGAAGATCCAGACCCTGCAGTCCGTTTACTGGCGCTAGCCGCCCTGAACGCGGCCCTAACGCTTCAGGAGGTCGGTCGAGCACTGAATTCGGACGGGCCCCACGCGCCACCGAAGGCTTGGGAGCCTCGGACCGTTCGCGAAGAGCAGGACAGCAGGCGGGCGGCGCTGCGACTCCTAGACAAGCTCATCAACGATCCAGATGAGCCCGTGCGAACGCGCGCGAGGGAGATCCTGCGGCACAGTCTCCGCTCTCTCACGGAACGAGGGCTAGCGGGCGACGTCATTGAGCGCATCTCCGCGCTAAGCGTGCCAGACGAGGATGAACGACGCGAGGTGTGGGAGTCGTTGCAGGGAATGTTGCGCTACGAATCGGCCTTCCTTAGCGACGCGGAACGCGAGACAGTCGTCAGACTGGCAGACAGCTTGCTCGGCGGCAGTTTTCATGACCGGCTTAGGCGCTACGCTGGACGCTGGTCACACGTTGACTGGCCGGGTCCTGACGAGCGCGAGGCTGGTGCAGCCAAACCGGAGGACAAGGCGGCGCAACTCGCCGATGAATTCATTCGCGATCCAGCCTTGCTGACCGGCGAGATCGAGTGGCTGGTCTCCGGGAAGGCCGAAAACGCCTGGCACTTGGGCCGACGACTAGGAGAACTTGATGAGAGTCGCGAATTCTTTAACACGCTAGCGGAACACACATCGGCGGCAAGCGATCTGAGGCTCCTCAGCGCATATCTGAGCGGTCGCGCGAACGCCGGCGACGCAGAGTGGCGCGAAGAACTCTTGGATCACTGGTCGGAGGACAACGAGAAGGCTGCCCTCGTGTTCGACGCTACTTGGCGAGGTGCGTCAAGCGAACGGGCGGCACAGCGGCTAGTGGACCTCGTCGAACGAGGGGCGCTCGATCCGGCGACCATCGGCCATCTCGCATGGGGAGCCTGGGCTCAAGACTTACCTGAATCAACCGCCGCTGCGCTGCTGTCTGCCTCGATGAGAGACGCCTCACCACGGGTGACCGGGGCCGGACTCAGCATCCTGGGTCAGTGGCTGCAACATCACGCTGACCAGCCATTGCTCGGGCCTCTCTTATCGTGCGCTTGGGAGTTGCTGA
>JADGOA010000389.1 GCA_017883215.1 Thermoanaerobaculia bacterium
GGTTGGCGGGGGATTCCTCGCCGCGCTCCACCCCTCCGGGGTTCCGCCGGCTCGGAATGACAGTGTCACTTCCGCTCCATCGGCCCCTGGCCGTTCGCCCGCTCGGGATGACACAGACATGAGCATGTGCACGCGGTCTGCGGTCCGCGGTCTGCTACGAATACAGCAGGTGTTCCTTGCGCTGGCGGACGAACTTCTTCTCGTCGGCGGCCCAGCTGTCGATCCACTCCGCGAGCGGCTCGCCGCTGTTCGCTTCGAGTGCCTCGCGGAAGCGGCGGGTGCCGGCGAGTTGCTCGATGGCCTGGCGCTCGTCAGTCGGCTCGTATTCGTACGATTCGCTGCGCCAGTCGAAGGCATGCATTCCTTCGCGCCCAAGATCGAAGAGAGCCTTCATGCAGAAGATGCCGGTGAGGTATGGCTCGAACAGGTCGCGATCGGTGATGTGTGCCTGGACGCCGCCGCAGACCTGTCCGGCGTGCTTCTGAAACGTCGGCTGGAAGTACTGCGCGCGAAATCCCACGCCCGGCAGCTCGACGTCGTTGAGACGCCGCGCCAGCGCGAACGCGTCGATGCCGGGAGCGCCGAACAGCTCGAAGGGGATCGTCGTGCCGCGCCCTTCGCTCACGCTGGTCGCTTCGATCAGACAGAGGCCGGGATAAACGGTGGCGGTGGCGAGCGTGGGCATGTTGGGCGATGGCGGGACCCACGGCAGATCGGTCTGATCCCACCAGTACTTCCGTTTCCAGCCGTCCATCTCCACGACGCGCAGATCGCAGTCGTAGCGCGGATCGCTTCCGGCGTAGAAGCAGGCCAGCTCGCCGATGGTCATACCGTGGCGCGGCAGGATGTTGAACTGGCCGACGAAGCTGTGCCAGGCCGGGTCGTCGAAGAGGTTTCCCTCCACGTCGACACCGTTGATCGGGTTCGGCCGATCGAGCACCAGCACCCGCGTGCCGGTCCGTTTCGCCACTTCCATGCAGTTCGCCATCGTGTTGACGAACGTGTAGTAGCGCGAGCCGACGTCCTGCAGGTCGACCACGAGAACCTCGATGTCATGCAGCTGGTCCTCGGTGGGCCAGAGTTTCTGTTTCGCCGTGGCAAGCTGGGTCTTCCACTCCTGGATGCCGGCTTCCGAGCGGTCGGACGGCAGCTTCGGGTAGTCGTGGTACAGCGAGACGATCTCCACGCCGGTCTTTTCGTCGACGGTCGCGCCGGTGCCTTCCATGTCCTGAGCGACGGCCCAGAACCCGTGCTCGGGGCCGAAGATGCGAATGAGCTCGCAGGGCATCTCGGCTACGCAGTCGACAGTGCGGCGAAGGTCGTGCGTGATGGCGGCGTGATGGCTCAGAACGGCGACGCGCTTGCGGCGGATCGGCTTCGGGTCGTCGATCAGGTTCTCGATGCCGAGGCGGACGGAATGCTTTTTCATGGATGTCGCTCGATTCGTGTGCCGCTCAGAAGCTCGAGAGCGTGCGGCAAGAGGTGAAGGATGCTCGCGAGGTTCTCGACCGCGCCGGTGACGCTGCCGGGAAGGTTGACGATGAGGGCGGCGCCGCGAGATGCCGCCTGCGCGCGTGAGAGCGGCGCCATCTGCGTTTTTTCGAGAGAGCGGGCGCGCATCAGCTCTCCGAATCCAGGGATGACGCGGTCGCACACGCGGAGAGTGGCCTCGGGCGTGACGTCGCGCGGGGCGATGCCGGTGCCGCCGGTCGTGATCACCAGGCGCGCGCCGCCGCCGGTGGCCTCTTCGATCGCCGTGGCGATCGCGTCGACCTCATCGGCGACGACCATCACTCCGTCGACCTCGTAGCCTGCACGCTCCAGCACCTCGCGCACCGCCGGCCCGGAGCGGTCCTGGCGCTCGCCGCGCGAAGCGGCATCGCTGCAGGTGATCACTTGCGCGCGGACCATGACGGGGATTCTAGTCCTGAGTAAAGGAGCGCGGGCGTCTCGCCCGCCGTCGCCGGCCGTCCCGCGGCGGGCGAGACGCCCGCACTCCGGGACTATGATCCCGCACCGTGAAACGAACGGAGTTCTCGTACGAGCTTCCCCATGAGCTCATCGCGCAGGAGCCGCGGCAGCGCGGGCGGTCGCGGATGATGATCGTGACGCCGCGGGACGGGGAGCCTGCGTTCGAGCATGCGAGCTTCGCCTCGTTTGCGGAGCAGCTCGACCCGGCGGACGTTCTCGTCATCAACGACACGCGCGTCATCCCGGCGCGTCTTTACGCCGAGCCGAAGGGGCAGATGAAGTCGCGGATCGAGTTTCTGCTGACGCGGCAGGTCGACGCTCTCACGTGGGAGACGTGGTGCAAGCCGGCGAAGCGCATTCGGACGGGCGACCACGTCCGTTTTTCGAAAACGCTTTCGGCGCTCGTGCTCGAGAAGCGCGAGGACGGCACGGTCGTGATCCGCTTCGAAGGAGACATCGAGGAGATCGAGCGGGTCGGGATTCCCCCGCTGCCGCCGTACATCGCGCGGCAGGTGGCCCGGGAGAGCGATCGCGAGGCATATCAAACCGTCTATGCCGCGGCGAGGGGAGCGATCGCCGCCCCCACTGCGGGGTTGCACTTCACCAACGACATCCTCGACCGGATCGCCGCGCGCGGGGTCGACGTCGTCCGGATCACGCTGCACGTCGGCATCGGCACGTTCAAACCGGTGAAGGTCGACGACGTCCGCGAGCACCGGATGGACGCGGAGCGCTACGAGATCTCGTCCGACGCGGCAGCGAGGCTGAATGCAGCAATCGAGGCGAAGCGGAAGATCGTCGCCGTCGGTACGACCTGCGTGCGCACGCTCGAGAGCGCCATCCGCGCCGGGAACGGGCGCTTCGAGCCATCAGCGAGCGAGACTTCGATCTTCATCACTCCCGGGTTCGAGTTTCGAGCCGTCGACCGCCTGCTGACGAATTTCCACCTCCCCGAGTCGACGCTGATCATGCTCGTCTCCGCGTTCGCCGGCATACAGGCCGTCCGTCGCGCGTACGCCGAAGCGATCGCGCAGAAGTACTTTTTCTACAGCTACGGCGATTGCATGTTCATTCGCAATCGCGGGACCGCCCGCGCCACCAGTTGCTGAGTTGCTGAGTTATTCAGTTACTCGGTTGCTCAGTTCGAGAGCGGCTGCCGCAGGGTGAGCACTTCGCGGGGGAAACCTGGCGGGCCGCCCGCCCACAGGAGTTCGGCACGGCGCAGCCGTGCCCTACGGTGGTTGCCCAAACGGCGTTCTTTGCTCCCTTTGCCGCCCCTGCCCACCCGGCGCGGCGAGTCGTCGCAGGGCAACGGCTGCGCGGTCCCAACTGAGCAACTCAGCAACTGGTAGGGCGGGCGGTCACCAATACGTTGTCGTCACGGTGCAGTCGCCAAGCACGACGGACTGACAGGCGAGGCGTTCGTCGGGGGCGAAACCGCGCTGGCTGGAGATGCGCGCTTCGATGGCCGTT
>JADGOA010000068.1 GCA_017883215.1 Thermoanaerobaculia bacterium
GATGCGCAGAACCCAGAACGCGGTATTGAGACGTCGGTCCATTCTGTCCTCCGTACGAATGGAGCGACGAGCCGATGCGAAGTGACACTTTTTCAGGAGCGGCAATTCTGGATCGGGAAGCGGCGGCGGAGAAGCATCAAAAATGGATTGATATCGAAGTTTCGCAAACCGTCGCGTCCGCTGACACCGCTGCCTGCCGGCGCCGGCCGGGGATGAGGGCACCCGATGAGGACGCGAACGGGAATTCGCGCCCTCACCGGCGGAGGGTGCCCGGGGTGGAGTCCGGTAGCCGCAGCCCGATTGCTAGTAGAGGTTGTCGCAGCAGTTGTCGACGATGACGATCGGGTCGTTCTTCTCCGTCGACACGCCGCCCGTCACCACCCAAACGCTGTACTTGCAGGAGAACTGCTCACCGGGCTTGGCGCCGGGTTTGACGTTCGTGATCCCCACGCAATGGTCATCCTTGCATTCTGGTTGTCCGCGAAGACAGCGCATGTCGGTCATCTCGACGTGGAGCTCGCCATCCGGCGGCCCGAACCAGTTGATGGCTGAAGGCACCGGCTGGCCGTTGTGTTGTCCTGCCCGCGCGTGTGCATAGGCGGGATCGGGGAACGGCACGGCCTTCTTGCCCTCGACCGAGACGATGATTGGTCCGCTCGGCGTGATGCCGCCAGTGGCCGGAGACGGCTTCGGTTTCGGTGCGGGCGGAGCGGGTTGCTGCTGCTGGGTACAGGAGATGGCCAGAGCGATGGCCAGTGTGGCGAGGATCAGAAGCACCTGTCGAGAGAGAGACATCGGGTTCCTCCTCATGTTGATGGTCTCGGCCGGCTGGTCAGTTGCGCGAAATCCGCGCGGCTTCGCAGGGCAGCCAGTTCAGGGTCTCGAGAGAGTTCGGTGGCGGCGTAGCCGCTGTCGACAGCGCGGCCCAGCCACAGGATCGCGCCGTCCGCGTCGCCCCGGAGCAGCGTCGTGATGGCTGCCGCGTGGAGGACGGTCTTGTCGGTGGGATCGATTTCAAGCGCTGCGCGGATCTCCCGCGCTGCCGGCTCGATCTCGCCCCGCTTGGCCAAGCAGGCTGCAACGCAGGCGAGCGCGGAGGCGTCGCGCGGGTTGACCGCCAGCCGGCTTCTCGCGGCGGCGATCGATCTTTCGTAGGCCGCCGCAGCCTCGCCGCGGCGCGTCGGCGACCAGCGGTAGGCATCTCCGAGGTTCGCCCAGACCATGTAGTTGTTCGGAGACAGCTGGGCCGCTTTTTCATACGCGGCGGCGGCCTCGGCATAACGTCCGACGAAGAAACGCATCGTCCCGACGTTCGAGTAGGCCGTGTCGTTCGGCTCGATCCGGAGCGCCTTCTCGTGCATGGCCAGCGCCTCGTCGTACCGCCCCATCGACTGCAGCGCGGCACCGAGGTTCGAGTATCCGCGGGCGATTCCCGGCTCCAGGGCGATGGAGCGACGGTACAGCTCCGCTGCCTTCTCATAACGACCGCGATTGAAGCAGAAGCCCCCGTAGCGGTTGTACGCGTTGGCCCAGTTGGGCCGGAGCGCGATCGTTTGCTCGAAGGCGTGCTCGGCGTCGGCGGCGCGCCCCATGCCGTCCAGCGTCACCGCCATTCCCAGGGACGCCTCCGCCGATCGCGGCTGGAGAGCCAGGGCGTTGTTGAAGCTCTGGAGCGCTTCATTCAGATGCCCGGTCGTCCGGCGAACGTTACCGAGCGCCACGTGAGCCTCAGCTACCTTGCCGTCGAGCTGGACGGCGCGTTCCGCATACAGCGCCGCCTCGTCCAGGTACGGCCTGTGGCCGCTCACCTGGTACTTGTTCATGAGCGCGCGCGCCAGCGTGCCGTTGACGAGGGCGGAATCGCGAGCGTTGACGAGTACGGAGCGGAGCTTCGAAATGGCCAGGTCGATCGACTTTTCGTCTTTCGTCCGCAGCAGCAGACCCACCGCCTCCAGGTACGACGTCTGGTCCGCCGCCCCTGAAATCCCCGACGGCGACTGTGTGGGCGACCCGGCGGTCCGCGGCACGCGCAGCGCCTGCAGGACGCGCTCGGCCACGAGATCTTCCAGAGCGAAGACGTCGGCTGCCGATCCGGTGATGGTGTCCGCGGCGATGTCGCTCCCGCTGATGGGGTCGACCACCGCGTAGCTCACGCGAACGCGCTCACCTTCACGTTGGACCGAGCCGCGCAGGAGAAGGTCAGCGTCCTGCTGCTGCGCGACGTCGTGAGGCGTTCCGTGCGCGTTGCTTGCTGCGACCGGCGCGATGCGCATGGCATTCGCCCGGGTGAGGCGCGAGCTGATGGTCTCGCTGATACCGTCCGCGAACAGCTGCCCGTCCGGCGTTCCGCTCAGGTCCCTGAACGGAAGCACCGCCAGCGATCTGACGGTGCGATCGCCGATCGGCGAGTGATAGTTCTGCCAGGCCACATAGCTGACGCCGGCGAGGATCAGCACGGCCAACACGACCGATGCCCACACCGATCGGCGCGAGGCCGCGGCCGGATGCGGCGGCGTGCTGCGGCGACCCGAGCCGGCACTGTCGGTCAGCGCGTCGCGAACCTCGCGCAGGTCGCGCGCCAGATCGCGCGTCGACCCGTAGCGCTCCCTCGGCTCCTTTTCCAGACAGCGCAGGACGATCCGCTCGAGCTCCAGCGGAATCGACTCCACCACCGTCGACAATGGCGCCGGATCTTCACGAATGATCGCCGTCATCGTCTCCGGAGGCGTCGGCCGCTCGAACGGACGATGGCGGGCAATCAGCTCATACAGGATCACGGCAAGAGAGAACTGGTCGGAACGGAAGTCCGTGGCCTTGCCGCTGGCCTGCTCCGGCGACATGTACCCGGCCGTGCCGAAGATCGCCCCCGGCATCGTGTGCGGGACCGTCGGCTCGTCTGCGCCCCACGGCCGGATGAGCTTCGCCAGGCCGAAGTCGAGGATCTTCACGAACCCCTCGGATGAAACCATGATGTTCTCCGGCTTCAGATCGCGATGGACGATTCCGCGCTCGTGCGCGGCAGCCAGCCCGTCGGCTACCTTGCAGGCGATGCGCAGGATCTGCTTGAAGGGCAGCGGCCCTTCCGCCGACATTCCCCGGAGGTCGCGGCCGTCGATCAACTCCATGGCGATGAAGGCCATCCCATCCGACCGGCCGACGTCGTAGATGGAAATGATGTTCGGGTGGTTGAGCGCGGAAGCCGCCCGCGCCTCCTGCTCAAAACGGTGTAGATGCTCGGCGCTCGAGGCGAGATCGGGAGACAGGATCTTGAGCGCCACAAGGCGGTCCAGCTTCGGATCGCGAGCCCGGTACACCTCACCCATACCGCCCGCGCCGAGCAGCGCGACGATTTCGTACGACCCGACGGTGCTGCCAGTCTTCAGTGTCAAGCCAGTTCGATGAGCATACGCCCGTTAGAGACGAGCGAGTAGCGAGTGGCGAGTAGGGGTGGCGGACAGCGTGTAGCGTGTAGCGGGTAGCGGGCCAAACACATGGCATACGAGCCGCGCGGGCTCCCCTGCACGCCACACGCTGCCCTACTCGCTACTCGCTACTCGCTACTCGCTCGAAATCACACCTGCGGACGCGTGTAATCGGCTCGCACCGGGATTTTCGGCTCTGTCCCGGTGGCCTTTACGGCGGTCATGGCCAGGGCCAGCATGGAGCCGACGTCGCTCAGATTCGCCGGGATGATCAGCGTATTGCCGCTCTTCGCCAGATTGCCGAACTTCTCGATGTACTGCTCGGCGATGCGCAACTGCATGGCTTCCTCGCCGCCCGTCATCTTGATGACCTCGGCGACCTTTCGGAGTCCTTCTGCGGTCGCCTGCGCGACCGACAGGATCGCCGAAGCCTGCCCTTCGGCCTCGTTGATGGCCTGCTGCTTCTTCGCTTCCGAGGCTTTGATGACCTGCTGCTTCTCGCCTTCGGCGCTGTTGATGGCAGCATCGCGCTGACCTTCGGACTGCAGAATGGTCGCGCGCTTCTCGCGCTCAGCGCGCATCTGCTTCTCCATCGCCGCGAGCACGTCCTGAGGCGGATTGATGTTCTTGATCTCGTAGCGCAGCACCTTCACGCCCCATGCCTCCGACGCTTTGTCCACCTCGCTGACCACCGACAAGTTGATGTTCGTCCGCTCCTCGAAGGTGCGGTCGAGCTCGATCTTGCCGATCTCGCTCCGGAGGTTCGTCTGCGCCAGCTGCGAAATGGCGTAGTTGTAATCGGAGATGCCGTATGAGGCGCGCTGCGGATCGAGGATCTTGAAATAGAGAACGCCGTCGACCGCGACCTGCACGTTGTCTTTCGTGATGCAGACCTGCTCCGGGATCTCCATCGCCACTTCCTTCAACGAGTGTCTGTAGCGCACGACGTCGAGGAAGGGCACGAGGATATGGAAGCCCGCCTGCAGCGTGTCGGCATACTTGCCAAGACGCTCGACTACCCACGCCTGCTGCTGCGGGACAACGCGCGCGATCCTCGACACGAGGATCATCGCGAAGATGACGACGACGAACGCGACAATGAGAGTTCCGCCCATAGTGTCCTCCTGCAAGCGAGTAGCGGGTAGGGAGTAGGGATCGCCGGGCCCTACTCGCTACTCGCTACTCGCCACTCGCTGGCTTTATGTACAGCGTCAGCCCATCAATACGGTCGACCACACAACGCTGGCCGCGCGCGAGCGGCGTGGTGCCGACGTTCCGCGCCGTCCACGTGCTGCCGCGCAGTTCCGCCCTTCCGTCAGCAGAGACGCCGATGTCGCCGAGCGCCGTCGCCTGCTCGCCGATCATCGAGTCGATGACGGGCGTCTTGTTCAATCCCAGCCGCCGCACGACGATCGGGCGCACGAAGACCAGCAGCACCACCGACGAAATTGAGAAGATCAACAACTCCATCCACAGCGGCATCACCACGCCCGCGCCGACCAGGATGGCCACGATGAACGCCCCGACCGCAAAGAAGCCGATGTGAGCTGTGGTCGAGAAGAACTCGATCGTCAGCAGGAGAAAGGCAGCGAGCACCCAGATCCACCAAGACATCAAGTCACCCGCTAATCAGCCCGGGCCCGGAGCGGGCGGCGCCGCGCATGAGCGCGCCGCTCTCGATCGAATCATGCTTCATTGCTCATGCCTCATGCCTGAACCGGTGAGAGCAGCCTATCAGAGCCTCAGGGGAGCTGCCACAGGCGCCGCAGGCGGTCGTACTCCGCACGCGGGAGCTGGACGAGGAGCGGCTGTGCCGCCGGATCGATCCAGCGGAGCAGCGCTCCCAGGGCCGCGGCGGGCATCGACGTGCAGCCGGCGGTCGGCTTCCCGTTTGGATCGACCAGGTGCAGGAAGATGCATGAACCGCGGCCCTTCTCGGGCGGATCGTTGTGAAGAACCACGGCGCCCCAGCGGTAGACGTCGATGGCGCGCATTTTTTCGGAGCTCGACCAGTCAGGCGTGGTCGTGGCCGAAGGGACAACGATCTGGTTGTAGAGCTGCGAGGCAGGATCGTCGACGCACTGGGTCGAGTCCCGCAACTGGATGTAAGGCAGCCGCATCCATCGAGGAACGCTCTCGAAGCCGAAGGCGTGACCGATGTGAAACACGCCTGCCGGCGACTTCCCGTCCCCCTCGCGCTTTACGGGGCCGGGACCGGTGTCGCGGTTCACGCCAGCGCCCCAGGCAAGCCCGCTCCGGCCGATGACCACGTCGACAACGTCGCCGGCCTGACGCCAGCCAGTGCCCTTCCGTTCAAATCGGCGCAGGGTGGCGGTCGCACTGTCCCAGTCGGGAGAAACGACCAGGATCAACTGCTTCGCGTTGACGGTGGGAGGTTCGGCCGGAAGGGACGGCACGGCGAGGAGAAGCGCGGCAAGAACCGCGGCGGTACGCATGGCCGGAAAGTGTAGCGCGGAGTGGAGTGCGGACGTCCTCGTCCGCAGCCGCCGGACGTCCGCGTCCGGCGGTGATTACGACGAGAACGATCGGACGAGGACGTCCGCACTGCAAAAAAAACGAGCAGGAGCACGACGCTCCTGCTCGCCCGCAATTCGCGCTGCGACCGTGGGTTACGCGTTCGCGATCTTCTTCACGAAATGCTGCATGTTCTCGACCTTTTCTTCCATCTTGTCGAGAACTTTGTCGGTCGCATCGATGACCTTGTCGGTGACGTCACCGACCTTTTTCTGCATTTTCCTGCCGGTCATCGGGGCGTAGAGCAGCGCGACTGCGGCACCCGTCACGACGCCCAGGGCGAACATGAGCATGTATTTTCCGATGGGGGGCTTCCGTCCGAACATAGCGCCTCCTTCTACTCGCAGCCCGAACGTAGGTTCGCCCCCCGCCGGCAGCGATGACCGCGGTCACGACGCCGCTGTGATCTTGTGAACGGACTCAGCCGCGCCGCAAATCCAGAGGGCATCGCCAGCCTCGCAGCGCATATCGCCCGTTATCCGCGAAAGGAACTGGCCCTCGCGTTCGAGCGCCACGGCAGAGCAGCCGAACGAGCGGATCGGCAGATCGCGAATGCTTCGCCCGGTCCATCGCGGCATCGACAGGCGCGTGACCCGGCGGTGCTCGTCGCGGCCGTGCATCGGTCGCCCGAGAAGGCGCGAATAGAGCATGTCCCCCGAAACCTCCGCGATCGACAGGGCGAAGTCCGCTCCGGCGCGGTGGATGTTGGCCACGTTCCGCGCGTGGTTCACGCGTGCGATCACGGGAATGTCGGGAGCGACGTCGCGGGAGATGACAGTGGCGAACAAAGTCGAATCGTCGCTGTCGAGCGCCAGGATGATGGCGCGTGACTGCGCGATGCCGGCGCGCTCCAGCACCGACGAGTCGAGCACGTCGCCGACCACGTCGACGTGCGGGGCGTCGGTCCGCTCCACCACTCGAACCTCTTCTCCCGCGTCTTCCAGAAGCTCATGGACCTTTCGGCCCACTTCGCCGAATCCGGCCACGAGGAACGGCCCGCTCTGGGGCAGATAGCGGCCGCCGATCAGCTCAGCCGCGCGGGCCAGGCTCTCCTCGTCGCCCACGACTTCGAGCACGCCGCCGCCGACGATGTGCATGTCGCCCGAACAGCGCGTCGACAGATGGCTGCTGATCCACTGCCCGACCACGACCGCGCCGCTCCTCTCCCCGACCTGAGCCTCCGCCAGCGTCTTTCCGGCCACGCGGCTGGAAGGGGGAACGCGCATCTCCCGCCGCTCGAGCCCCGCCACCGCCGCCAGCCCCGGCAGCCGGGGGCTGATGGCATCGCTCGCGTGCGCGGCCAGCGCCGCAGCGATGATGTGCCGCGGCGTGTAGGCGGCCGTCGCCCCGGCGAGCTCGATGGCCTTCCGGTGGGCCGGGTCTTCGACGAACGCAAAGACGTCGCCCCGAAAACCCATCTGACGCGCCCGCAGCGTGATGCCGGCGTTTTCCTCGTCGCGACCGTTCGCCACGATGGCCCGGGCCTCGTCGAGGCGACAGAAATCGAGAACGTCTTCGTCGGACCGGCTGAAAATCAGCCGGCTGCCGTTGTCCAGGACCTCGCGCGCACGCACCTCGTCCGTCTCGGCCACCAGCGTTGGGATGTTCTGCGACGCCAGCCGCTGCAGCAGCATCTCCACGGCCGGGCCGTACTGATAGACGACTACGTGGTCGTGCAGCGAGCGATCTGCCTCCCGCGGCAACCGCGCCTCGAAACGCTCGGCGATGTACGGCAGCACAAACAGGAACAGAACGAGAGGGACGAGCAGCATTCCGGCGAGTTGCGCCGTCACGACGAGCAGGACCATCACCGGATTCGTCCAGTGGTTGTCGCGTCCATAACCGGTGGTGCTGATCGTCTCGACCGCCCACTCCAGCGCCTCGAACATCGTCCGCGGCTTGTGCTCGAGCCGCCCCATGCCGGCCTGGTAAAGGACCGCCGTGATGAAGATGAAAGCGAAGAGTGCCGCGACGAGGACCAGGAGCCGCCGGCGGGACCGCATGCGCGGATTGTAAGCTGGGGTGGGGGGTCGGGGGTCGGGCGCAAGAACAACAGATCTCGCCTCCGACCCCCGACCCCCTGCCCCCCGACCCCTCCGGGCTTGCCTGCCCGCTACCCGCTACCCGCTTGCCCGCTACACTCACCGCCGTGGCCACGTTCCTCTGTACAGTTCGCGACTGCCACCTGCCGCTCGTCGGCGAGGAGCGGCGTCTGGTCTGCGCACGAGGGCATTCCTATGACGTGGCGCGTAGCGGCTACATCAACCTCCTTCAGCCGCAGGACCGGCGGTCCTCGAAACCGGGCGACACTGCGGCGGCGGTCGCTGCACGCCGGCGATTCCTCGATCGCGGATTCGGGGCGCCGCTCGTCGAAGCCATCGTGGAAGCGCTGCCGCTCACGGCTGCCGACGCGGTCCTCGACGCCGGCTGCGGCGAAGGACATCACCTCGCCGCAATCCGCGACCGCTTCGGATGCGCAGCGTACGGGGTCGACATCTCCGTCGCCGCCATCGACGCCGCAGCGAGGCGGCATCCGCAAGTCGAATGGATCGTCGCGAACGCGGACCGCTTCGTTCCTTTCGCAGACTCGTCGTTCCACGCCGTCTGCTCGATCACTGCGCGGATGAACCCGCCCGAGTTCCGCCGCGTCCTGAATGATGACGGAACACTCCTCGTCGTCCTCCCCGCTCCCGACGATCTCCTCGAGCTCCGCGAAGGAATCCTCGGCGAGCGCGTAATGCGCGACCGCACTGCGCACGCGATCACCGAGTTCTCGCCCCTGTTCTCGCTGCGGAACCGGGAACGAATCTCGACGGTCGCCCATCTCGACCACGGCGCGATCGAAGACGTGATGACCAGCTCCTATCGCGCTTTGCGGCATTCCGAGCGGGCCAGGATGGAGGCAGTCAGTGAGCTGAAGGTGACGCTGAGCCGCGATCTGCTGCTGTTCAGATGCAGCGAATAGCGGACGGAGCGGGTCGGTGCGGGCAGTCACGCAGCTGGGGAGAGGAGCAGCGAACACTCGGTCGTGTTACCCCTCTCCCGGCGGAGGCTGTCTCAATACTCCGTCATCCTGAGGAAGGCCGGTGAAGCGGAAATGACACTGTCATTCCGAGCCGGCGGAACCCCGGAGGGGTGAAGCGCGGCGAGGAATCCCCCGCCCGACCCGGGAGTGCGGGGGATCCCTCGCTGTCCTCCGCCGCTCCGCGGCTTCGGCAGCTCGGGATGACAGGCTGGGCGCGTGCCATCAGAAGCTACGAAGACGGCGAAGGATGACTGGGGAGAGAGTTTTGAGCCGGAAAGGGCTACAAACGCCCCTCGCTACTCGCTCACTCCGGCCTAACGTAATGGCAGTTGTACCCCCAGGGGATGCGCTGCAGATAATCCTGGTGGTAATCCTCGGCCGGCCAGAAGCGGGAAGCTGCAACGACCTCGGTGACGATCGGTTTGGGCCACTTCTTCTGGGCGCGTTCGATGGCGCGTTGGGCAGCTTCCCGCTGCGTCTCGTCGTGGTAGAAAATCGCCGAACGATATTGCGTACCGACGTCGTTCTGCTGCCGGTTCAACGTCGTCGGATCGTGCAGACGGAAGAAGTAATCGAGGATGTCCTCGTAACTGATCCGGTCGGGATCGAATTTGATCTCCAGCGATTCGGCGTGACCCGTGCGGCCGGTCTTCACCTCTTCGTACGTCGGGTTCTCGGTCGTGCCACCGGTGTAGCCGACGGTCGTGTCCACCACGCCGGCCATGTTGCGCACGAGCTGCTCGACTCCCCAGAAACAGCCCCCTGCCAGCGTCGCAATCTCGGTCCGCGCCATCACTTCTTTCCCTTCTCGAACAAATGCTTGTACTGGCCGTAGCCTTCAGCCTCGAGCTTGTCGGCAGGGATGAAGCGGAGACCCGCGGAATTCATGCAGTAGCGCTGGCCCGTGGGAGCGGGGCCATCATCGAACAGGTGCCCCAGGTGTGACTCCCCGTGCTTCGAAAGGACTTCCGTCCGGGCCATGAAGAACTTGCGATCGGCTCGAGTGACCACGTTCACCGGCTCGAGCGGGCGCGTGAAGCTCGGCCATCCGGTACCGGAGTCGAACTTGTCGAGCGAGCTGAACAGCGGCTCCCCAGAAACGAGGTCGACGTAGATGCCGGGCGCGTGATTGTTCCAGTATTCGTTCCGAAACGCCGGCTCGGTGCCGGCGTGCTGCGTCACCTCGTACTGGAGCGGCGTGAGGCGTTTCTTCAGCTCGGAATCGTCGGGCCGGGCGAATTTCTCGGAAGACATCGTCACTCCTTTGCGGCTGGTGCTGTCGGGCGGTTGCGTGGTTTTCTGTGCAGCGGTCACGAAAAGCAGCACGACCACTGCGATAGCAGAGAGAAGAAGAGATGGGCGTTTCACGTCGAGACTCCTTTCGACGCCAGAGGAAACGCCGTGGTGCAGGCAGGCATTCTCGAGGAGTGCGGACGTCCCCGTCCGCAGCCGCCGGACGTCCCCGTCCGGCGGTCGTTACCGGTGAGAACGATCGGACGAGGACGTCCGATCGATGCGGACGAGGACGTCCGCACTCCATGATTCCCGACCTGCTACCCGCCGCAGGCTCGCGTCAGACCATGGCCGCCGACCCGATCTCCGGATGCGCGCGGACGAAGTCGACGAGGCGCGGGAGATAGTCGCGGAACCGCGGCGCGGCGATGCCGCTGCCGGCCAGGTCGCGCGTGGCGTTCGTCGTGTCGTACTGCGTCGGATGGACGAAGTAGTCGACGGCAGCCGAGGGAATGCGCATGAGCCGGTAAACGCCGGGAACGTAATCGAGCGCGGCCTTGGCGATGCCGCGCGTCAGCGGCACACGCAGGATAGTGTGCCGGGTCGCGGCGGCGATGGCGTCGAGAAGCTCGTCGATCGCCATCGGATCGGGATCGGCGAGCTGGTACACCTTCCCTGCCGATTCGGGCCGGCTGCTGAGGTAGTCGATGGCGTCGATCACGAAATCGCACGGCACGACGTTGAAGCGGTACTGCGACGGCCGGCCGACCACCGGAAGGAAGGCGATGCGCGGCTGACGCAGGATCCATTGGATGACGAAGTACGGCCCGTCGAATTTCTGCGTCGCGCCGGTCGTGCTGTCTCCGACCACCACCGCCGGCCGGTAGATCGTCGCCGGCAGACCGCCTTTCATCGCCTTCTGCACTTCGACTTCGGCCAGGTACTTCGTCTCTTCGTAGTAGTTGTTGAAGATCTGAGACTTGTCGAGATCGTTCTCGGTGAAGACGCCCGGGTGGCGGCCGCTCACGTAGCACGTGCTGACGTAATGAAGCCGGCCGAGGTGCGGTTGCGCCGCGGCAAAGGCGAGCACGTTCCGCGTCCCTTCGAGATTCACCCGCAGACCGACGTCTCGCTTGACGCTCAAGTCGTACACCGCCGCCAGGTGGTAGATCTCCCGGACATCGCCGACCGCTTCGGCGAGGCCGAGCATTGGTCGCGTGATGTCCCCTTCAACGAGGCGAATACGGGCAGCCAGCGCAGGTCTGGCCGTCACGATCGCCGCCGCGCGCTCGCGCGCCAGCGGCATGAACTTCGACTGCACGACGCAGACGGCGACATCCGTCGCCGAACGGGAAAGAACACGCGGAAGAAGCTCGGACCCGAGAAAGCCGGGAAACCCGGTAAAGAAAATGCTTGCCATGCGCGTGAGTGTACGCGCTGGTGGTCGACAGTTGGTACCACCCGACACCACCCGGTCACGAGGTCACGGGTGTCATCCTGAGCCGGTAAACGGCCAGGGGCCGATGGAGCGGTGATGAACCTGTAGGGACGCGCAGCAGCGCGTCCGCAACTCTCGTCGGCCCTCCGCCCACCGGAACTGCGGCCGCGCTGCTGAGGCTGTCTCGAAAGTCTTAGCACGTTGGCTCGCGCACCCACTACTCCGGGCTCAGCGCGGCCGCGTCGCTCTGACGATGAGGCCGACACCAACGGCGAGCGCGACCACTCCCGCGGCGAGCCAGACTCCGTTGTCGAGGGCGTTCTGCCGCGCCTCGCCGAGCGCGTCTGTGGTCCGGCGGCGAACGCTCCGGTCGGCCGAGCGGACCGACGCCTTCAGCGGCTCCGTCTCCAGCAGCTTCCCTATGCCCCAGGCTGCGATCATCGGAATGAGGCGGCTGACCAGATCGGATTCGTTCTTTCGCATGTCCCCTCCGCGCAAAACGCCCGCGTTTTTGCGGCAGCGGGCGAGCAAAGATTCTGTGCCGTCCGCCCGGCACACGCAAACCAGGGGCCGACCTGGCACGTTCGGTGATCTAAGTGGGTCCTCTACGGCGCGCGCACCGGCCGCTGGACGCACGCGTTCAAATTGCTGCAGGGTTAGCGCGAAGCGCTTTGGAGTGCGGCGACCGCAGTCGCCGCTTTCAGAGCCTAAGACGCAAAGCGGCGACTTCGTCGCCGCACTCCAAAGCGGCTCCGCCGCTACTCGCTGGTCGCTGCAATAACCCGCCGCAACGGCAACGCGGACAACGCCGTGAACAACGCCACCGCGCCGAGGATGATGAACATCCTCGCAGTCGGGGCTCCGAATGCGGCGCGGTCGTGGGCGATGGAGGCTGCGGTGCGGACCCACTCGATGGCCGCGATGCCAAGCAGCGCCTGCACGGCCACCACCGCCCATCTCTGCCGCGTCGTCAGCAGGAGCGGACAAAGCAGCGCGAAGATCACGAAGCCGTAGTTCCCGCTGCGAAAGAAGTGCGCGGCGATGACGAGCGCGCTGATGACCAGAGGCGTGACGCGAAGAGCAGTCTTCATGCGCCGATGATCGCGCCGAGAGGGGACGCGTTGTATGACTTTCATCATGAGGGTGGCGCGCCTGTCATCCGGAGCGGGTGAACGGCGCGGGCGCCGGTGGAGCG
>JADGOA010000390.1 GCA_017883215.1 Thermoanaerobaculia bacterium
AGGGATCCCCCGCACTCCCGGGGCGGCGGGGGATTCCTCGCCGCGCTCCACCCCTCCGGGGTTCCGCCGGCTCGGAATGACAGTGTCACTTCCGCTCCATCGGCCCCTGGCCGTTAACCAGCTCGGGATGACAGAACTCCCCTGTTCGTCACTCGCTACTCGCTACCTTCCAGAACCGCACCTCGAAGATCTCCCGCCCCTCGGCCCGGTACTTCGCCTCGTAGTTCGTACGCGGCGGCTCGTCGGGGCCAGGCACGCGCGGCTCGGAGGCGAAGTAGTCCGCGATCACCGGCGCCGCCGCTTCGAAGTACTCGCGGTGATCCGTCACGTAGATCCCGGACCCGCTGTCGACCAGTACCCGGCGCATCTCAACCAGCGCTTCCGGCCGGATGATCCGGCGCTTCTTCTCCCGCTTCCGCGGCCACGGGTCGGGAAAGTAGACGTGCAGCTCGGAGATGACGGCATCGGAGAGCATGTCCCGCATGACGAGAAACGCGTCATGGTTGACGAGCATGATGTTCTGCAGCCGCCGCTTCCGCACCCGGTCATGAATGACCCGGTGGTAGTGCAGCGACTTCTCGATTCCGAGAAAGTTCACCTCCGGCCGTTCGGTAGCGGAGGTGATGAGGAAACGCCCTTTGCCCGAGCCGATCTCCAGGATCACCGGGTGGTCGTTGCCGAACAACCGGCCAAGATCGAGACGGACGAATCCCGTCTGGCGAGGATCGATGACCAGTTCGGAGGGAGTCGAGGACGAGGGCATTCGAGCGGCGGACCGGACAGCGAAACTAGCTCGACGCGCGGAAGAGGACGATCAGCACGCCGACGCCGACGACGATCAGGATGATGGGAAGGATCACGCCCTTCCCCTTCTGCTGTGGCGCGGCATTGCTGCTGGTCGTGTCGGTCGATGAGGCCGCCGGAGTCGTTTCCGTCGTCTGGGTGGTCGGATTCGATGCCGTCGTTTCGGTGGCCCTCGTTGAAGCGGGTGAAAGCTCGACCGGTGATGCGGTCTTGGTCTTTGCGGCCGTTTCGGTCGGATTAGAGGAACTCGTACCGGTGATCGGCAGCGCGTTGACAGGAGTCGCCGGCGCAGCAGCTGGAGGCGGTGCCACCGCCGGCTTCGATTTCTCCGCAACGGGGGCTGAGGGCGTCGCTGCCGGCGCGGTCGTCGTGCTCGTCGCCGGTTTCGGCTCCGAGACTACGTGCGAGGTGGTGGTCGTTGGGGGTCCACTCCGCCGCGGCTCGGCAGGTTTCACCTTCGCCTCAGCCACGCGAGTTGCCGGATGACGCTTTGCGCGCTCCGCGTGCGTCACCTTCTTCTTGTGTTCCGTAGCCGTGACATGAGCGGCGGGCCGGCTCTCTTCGCTGCGCCTGGTCCGCTCGCCGGACGCGGACTTCGATGGAGGCACGTTCGACATCGTTCGGGGCAGCACGCGCGGAGTCCGCGCGGCGCGCATGGGAACGGATACGCCGAGATTGTTCAACCGTTGCGAGGCTTGCCGGGTCAGGTAGTCACGCGTTTCCGCCGTCGGATAGAAACGGTGGCCTGACGCGTCTATGAAGAGCTGGTCGGCGATGGCGCGCTCGTAACCAGGATAGCCGCGCATGATTTCCGCCGGAACCGTGGAAGCGTCGAAGAACGCCCCGGTGGGGGTCTCGAGCTGGTACGTCCAGATGCGGTCGAGGTCGTCGTAGACGCGAACGACGTCGGACGCGCTGGTGCGCTCGCCGCCGGACGGATACGTCGCCAGCATTTCCTTCGCACGCACGAGCCCGCTGCGGAACGCCACGCGGTCGCTGCGCACAGCTGCGCTTTGCGCGTCGTGCAACAGTCCGCGAAGCGAGGAGCTCGGCGGCGCCAGGTTGGCCACCCGCTCCGCCGGCGCCGGGATCTGCGAAACCTCGACCCTCGGCCGCTCCTGAGAGGCGAAACCAACCGTGCAATTCTCGGGAGCCGCTCCGGCCGGAGTGCTCGAGACCTTCACGGTCGGATTCAGCTGTGCGGCTGCAACGGAAGCGAACAGCACCGTTGCCAGAGGCCAAGACCGAAAGCGTTTCACACGATTGTTCATCATCAGTTTCGAGCCGGTGCGGCACTCCGAGCGACAGCCACCGCGGCCCAGCTGTTTTGCGTTGTGTAGCTTACTCGACGTACCGAAAATTGTGCAGTCTCGAATTGGCTACCGCGCGCTCCGCTCCGACGGCATCTGTTCGATCTTGGCGCGATAACGCATGACGTCATCTGACGGCTGTATGAACGGCAGAGCACAGGCGAGCTCCCGCTTGGCCTCGTCGAAGCGCCCGATCTCGAAGAGGGAGACGGCGTTGTAATAGCGAAGGTCTTCCTCCCCATGCGCGAACGCGCCGAGGCGCGCGAACGCAGACACGGCATCGCGAAAGTCGCTGGTGCGGTACAGGCCCGTCGCCGCCGCCGCAACGATCTCGCGGGGCGCGTTCGGAGCGTTCGCAACGGCGACGTAGACGGCGTTGGCCTCGTCGAGGTTGCCGCTCTGGGCGAGCGACTCCCCCCGCCGGAGATTCGTCAGCCAGGTGCGCTGCTGTTCCGATTCTGCGGCAGCGATCCGTTGGCGAGACTCTTTCTCCGCGGCGGCCCGCGCGTCGGCGATTTTCTGGTCGGCAGCGGCCTTTTCCTGCGCCGCCTTGTCGGCAGCTGCGCGATCAGAAGCGCTCTTCGCCTGTGCGGCCTTTTCAGCTGCGGCACGATCCGCGGCGATCTTCGCTTCGGTGTCGCGCTCGATCGCAGCCCGGTCGGCGGCGATGCGCTCGCTGGCAGCCTTCTCCGCGGCCGCCCGGCCCGCCGCGATCTCATCCTGAGCTGCCTTGTCGGCCGCCACTTTTTCCGCGGCCACTCGCGCGTCGGCCTGCCGCTTCGCCTCGGCGATCTTTGCCGCTGCTTCGCGCTCGATCTGGGCGCGCGCCTCGGCAACCTGCTCGTCCATCTGCCGCAACATCGCCGCGCGATCGGCCGCGGCCGTCGGAGCAGCTGGCGTCGTCGCCGGCGCGGGCTGTGCCTGAGCCGTCACCACTGCCGGCGTCGGCGTCGGCGTCGGTGCCACGGCAGTTCCGGAGGTGCCAGTGGACGTGGTGGCAACAGCGGCCTGCGGAGCGGTCGCCGGCTGCACCTGCGCGACCGCGGCCGGCTGCGTCATGGCTGCGCCGCCGCGTGCAAGCTGTTCGTTCTGCGGCAGCGTCACGCCCGGAGCGATCCGCGCTACGAGCGTGGGGAACTCCGCGGTTTCCGCGTCGAGCGGCAGCGCTGCGAACGTCGGTGCGATCCGCTCGGCGTTCGCAAGCCGCATGATGGCGTCGCGCGCCTCGGGCTCCTTCCCCAGCTTTGCGTATGCGAGCGCGACGTAGACGAGCGACTGCTCGACCTGTGGCAGCGTCGAGAGCTTGCCGGTGTCGATGTACCGTTGT
>JADGOA010000391.1 GCA_017883215.1 Thermoanaerobaculia bacterium
CAGCTATCATCACCGCATGCCGCTCATTCGCTGCCCGAAGTGTGGACAGTCTTACGACATACCGGGCGTCGTGGCCGTGAAGTTGCCGGGCTCGATCGCGACCTGCCACTGCGGCGAATGGCTCTCCGGCAGCAAGGCGGCGGTGCTGGCGCGCATGCTCGATCCGTCGAAGATCAACCAGGTCGACCTGCAGCCGTATCGCGTCGACGAGGAGCTCGCAGAAGAGGCGGCAGCATCGAAGGAGAGCCAGCCGCAGTCCGCCCCATCGAAGCCGCGGTCGGTGCGGATCATCGCCACGGCCGCGCGTGATTCGATCGACCAGGTTTTCACCATCGCGGAGCACCCGCTCTGGATCGGGCGGAAAGGTTGTCACGTCGAACTGGCCGAGGCCGAGCTCTCGCTCCACCACTGCTCCATCTCGGTCAGCGGGGACAAGCTCGTCGTCCGCGACGCCGACTCGCACCTCGGCACTTTCGTCGACGGCCGGCAGATTCAGGAGGCGGTCATCGAGGACGGCGTGCACCTCGTCCGCGTCGGCTCTGCCATCATCAGCATCGAGCCGACCGAAGAGCAGGGCATCGCCGTCGAGCCGATCGCGTTGACGACCCTGGCGGTACACGAAGCGGAGCTCGCGCACGCGTTCGCGAAGCCGCAGGAGGAGAGCGCCGAAGAGCAGCGGGTCGTCCTCGTCTGCGTGGAGGGACCGCTCACCGGCCAGGAGTTCGAGATCCCAACGACAGGACTGATCGTCGGGCGAGAAGGGCACGTCCGCGTCCCCGACGAGTTTCTTTCGCGAAAGCATTTCGAAGTCGCCCCCGACTCCGAAGGCGTCATCCGCGTCCGCGACCTCGGCAGCCGGAACGGGACCTTTCTCAACACGCTCCCGGCCAAGGACACGAAGGTTCACGCAGGCGACGTGATCCAGGCAGGCATGAACCGGTTCCGGATCGAGAAGCGGGCGTAGTTTCGAGATCGTCACTGGGTCACTGGGTCACACGGTCACCGGGTCACGAGGTTACGAGGTCGTAAGGTCGCGAGGTCTGGCGACGACCCTTCAATCGAGACCCTTCTCACCCGCGCCAGCGGGGGAGAAGGTGGCCGAAGGCCGGATGAGGGGGCCAACCCAGCGACCCGGTGACCGTAACCTCGCAACCTCGTGACCTCGTCCCCAGCCGCCCAACTTACGCGAACTTACGCTTGACTTCCGCCTCATTGCCGCCTATATTGGGCGGTAACGAGGCAGAAATGAAGTACGTGACGGAACGGCAGCGCGACATTCTGAACTTCATCCGCGAGTTCCAGCGGCAGCGCGGAGTCGCTCCCACACACCGCGAAATCTGCGACCACTTCGGCTTCTCCTCCTACGGCACTGTCTACAAGCATCTCTCGCTCCTGCAGAAAAAGGGGCTGATCCGCCGCGACTGGAACCAGAAACGCGGCGTCGAGGTGGTGGACGAGCCGGAGCCCAGGCCGAAAGCGGACGCTTCGAACACCCGCGAACTGCCGCTCTTCGGCTACATCGCCGCCGGCCGGCCGCTCGAGGTCGAAGTCTCGGACGAGACCATCTCCGTGCCGGAGCATCTGACCTCGCGCGGTGAGAACTACGTCCTCAAGGTTCGCGGTGACTCGATGGTCGACGACGGCATCCTCGACGGCGATCTGGTGATCATTGCCCGCCGTGAGCGCGCCGACAACGGCGAGATGGTCGTGGCGAACGTCAACGGAGAAGTCACTCTCAAACGCATTTACAAAGAAGGCGAACGCGTCCGCCTTCAGCCGGCGAACTCGATGATGAGCCCGATCTATGCCGCTGCCCGCGAAGTGGCGGTGCAGGGCGTGGTCGTCGGTCTGATGCGGCGCTTCTGATCGGAAAGGTGAGGACCACATGGATCTCGTGCTGAAGCTGAGGGAGATTCGTCGCATGCGCGGCCTGAGTCAGAAGGACGTGTCGCGACTTTCAGGAGTGGGCGAGAAAACGATCAGCTCGTTCGAAACCGGGCAGCGCATCGGCTCGCTCAAGCTGTCGCAGCTCAGGCGCCTGCTCGGCGTCTATGGTCTGAACGAATCGGAGTTCTTCGGCGGCCTGGTCGAAAAGCAGATCGCGCCGTGGGAGCTGAACGAGGAGGAGTTCGCCACATCGCGGCTCCTCGAAGAGCTGCGCACTCTTCCCCGGCCGATGAAGAAGGCCGTTCTGGCGAAGTTCCAGCTGCTGCTCGACACCGCCGCAGAGCTGCACGAGGTCAAGGAGAAGCGCGGCGCCTACGTGCACGATCACTCCGACTGGAACATGCTCACGTCGCGCAACTGAGCGCCTGGAGTGCGGACGTCCTCGTCCGCAGCAGTCGGGCGCCGCGCCCGGCTGCTGTCCCGCAGCGCACGGAGCACCGGCTGAGAGCCGGTGCTCCGCCGTGATCACTCCCGAATCGTCAGCGCAGGATCCGCTGCAGCGCATCGCGAAGGGCGGGCTCGGCGAAGACGAACCCCTCTGCCTGCAGGCGTGACGGCACGACGCGCTGTCCGCCGAGGAGTGCCTCGTCGGCCATCTCGCCGAACGCGAGGCGCAGCGCGAATCCGGGAGTCGGGATGAGCGCAGGCCGATGCAGCGCCCGCCCGAGCTCGCGCGCGAAATCGCGATTCCGCACCGGCTCCGGCGCGGAAACGTTGTACACATCGCGCGCGCCGGCATTTCCGATCGCCCACTCGAGCACGCGGATCACGTCTTCCCGCTCCACCCACGACATCCATTGATCGCCACTGCCGATCGGGCCGCCCACTCCCAGCCGGAACGGCAGCAGCATTTTTCCGAGCGCTCCGCCGCCCTTCTCCAGGACGACGCCGAATCGGAGGATGACGAGCCGTGCGATCGGATCCGCGGCTCGCGCCGCAGCCTCCCACTTCTCGCATAGGTCGGCGAGAAACCCGCTCCCCCGTTGAGAATGTTCGTCGACCGTCTCGTCACCTCGTACGCCGTAATAGCCGATGGCAGAGGCGCTGATGAAGGTTCGTGTTCGGCCGGGCGCGCGCTGCATCGCTGCCACGAGAGCGTTCGTGGCGTCGAGCCGGCTGGAGACGAGCGCGCGTTTTCGCGCTTCGGTCCATCGTCCGCCGCCGATGTTCTCCCCCGCCAGGTTGACGACGGCTTCGGCACTGGCAACCTCGTCACCCCATGCTCCGAGCGTGGGGGGATGCCATTCGACGCCGCGCCCTCTGCGCACGTGGGCCGGGTTGCGCGTGAGCACGACGACGTCAGCAGTCTTTGCGAGTCGCTCCACGAGCGGCGTACCGATGAAGCCGGAGCCCCCGGAGACCACGATTTTCATGGGGCAATTCTGCTCGCGTTGGAGCGCGCGGATGGAAAAAGAAAGGGCCCCGCGGTCGCGCGCGGGGCCCTTTTGGTGCCGATGAAGAGGAGGGTGTAGGAGACCAGATCCTTTTCAG